>JBQCGE010000354.1:0-5730 GCA_051955955.1 Verrucomicrobiota bacterium | reverse complement strand
AGGGCGACTTGTCATAAAACTGCATCGATGCCCAAGAGAATTCTTTTCACCATCTTATTCTGCCTTGCGTCCTTCCGTGTAGGTTTCTCGTCGGAGAAAGGGCCGGTTCAAATCACAGACCAGAACGGCAAGCTGCGCATCGAAATTGATGGGAAACTTTTCACGGAATACGTCTATCAAGGCGGTTCACGACCATTCCTTTATCCAATTCTTGGGCCCGATGGGGAGGGAATGACCCGCAACTGGCCGCAAAAGACCACGCCCGATGAAGAGCACGATCACCCGCATCATAAATCGTGGTGGTGGGAACATGGCAGTATGAACGGCGTTGATTTTTGGTCCGAGGCTAAGGGGGCGGGGAAAACGGTTCATGAGAAATTTACAAAACTGCAATCCGGTAAGATGGGTGTGATCAAATCCAGGAATAAATATGTAGCCGAGAATGGCCGGACGATTTGCACCGATGAGCGAACTCTGACGATTTATCCCGGCGATAAAAAGACAAGAATATTTGATTTTGAAGTGACGGTACATGCGTCCAATGGCGAGTTGAAATTTGGTGACACAAAAGAAGGGACCATGGCAATGCGCCTGAATGAAACCATGCGTCTCAAAGGAAAGGTGGGCAAAGGTCATATAATCAACAGTGAAGGAGTTCGCGACGGAGAAACCTGGGGCAAACGGGCGAAGTGGGTCGATTATTATGGCCCCGCCGATGGCCGTGAAGTGGGTGTTGCCATTTTTGATCATCACTCCAACCCCCGCCATCCCACATGGTGGCATGTGCGAGATTATGGTTTGTTCGCCGCAAACCCATTCGGGATTCACGAATTCGAACGGACGAGAAATAAAGATGCGGGAGACCTGGTCGTGCCAGAAGGAAAAAGCATCACCTTTAAGTATCGATTTTTCATCCACGAAGGTGACCGGAATCCGAAACAAATTGAAGATGCTTATCAAACCTATACCAGCGAAGTGAAATAATTTATGAGTATGAATCGACGAACTTTCCTCTATCGCACTCTTGCCGGATCGGCAGGAGCTGCATTCACCGCCCGTTCCTGGAGCCAGGTGAAAGGTGCGAACAGCAACATCCGCCACGCAGTCATTGGATTTAACTCACGCGGGAAAAGTCATATTCAGGGCTTTCGCAAGCTGCCAGGGGTGAAAGTGGTTGCCCTCTGCGATGTTGATGCTGAAGTTTTGAATCGAGAGACCCAGGCGCTTGAACGTTACGGCAATGCAATTGATCCTTACACGGATATACGTCGGTTGTTGGAGAGAAAAGATATCGACACAATTTCCATCGCCACGCCAAATCATTGGCATTCCCTCGCCGCCATTTGGGGTATTCAGGCGGGCAAGGATGTGTACGTGGAAAAACCGGTTTCGCATGAAGTTTGGGAAGGCCGGCAACTGGTGGAAGCCGCCCGTAAACATAACAAAATCGTTCAAACCGGCACACAAATCCGTTCCAATCCCGGTGTGCGCGAAGCGATTCAGTACATTCACGATGGCAAATTGGGTAAAGTGCTTGTTGCTCGTGGCCTGTGCTATAAACGCCGAGCCAGCATCGGTAAAGTTTCCCAACCCCAAACACCTCCTGCCACGGTGGATTACGACCTCTGGTGTGGGCCAGCACCCATGACCCCGCTGATGCGCAAGAATTTACATTATGATTGGCATTGGGTCTGGCCGACAGGCAATGGTGACCTGGGCAATCAGGGCATTCACCAGATGGATGTCGCGCGTTGGGCTCTGCAGCAGGATGCGCTTTCACCAGCTGTTTTCAGCGTGGGCGGGCGCGTGGGTTACGATGACGACGGGGAAACACCAAACACCATGTTCATCATCCATGATTATGCAGAGGCTCCCTTAATTTTTGAAGTGCGCGGCCTTCCGGAAAAATCTGGCAGTAACAAAATGGATCAGTTCCACGGTTCCAGCATTGGCAACATTATCCATTGCGAGAATGGCAATGTGGTCTTCCCAAATTACGACAGTGCCATAGTTTACGACAAGGACTGGGCGCAGGTGAAAAAGTTCAGTGGTGGAGCGGACCACTTCGCAAATTTCATCAAAGCAGTTCGGAGCAGGAAGAAGGAGGACTTGAATGCGGACATTCTGGAGGGCCATCTCTCCAGCGCGCTTTGCCATACCGGAAATATCTCCTACCTGGTCGGCTCACAACAAAATCCAAACGAGATCCGCGAAAAAATCGAGAGCAATAAAGAAGCACTCGAGACCTTTGGCCGAATGCAGGAACACCTCGCGGCAAATCAGGTCGATCTCACTAAATATAAACTCACAATGGGAGAGCATTTGAAAATGGACCCTGCTTCGGAACGCTTCAAAGGCAATTCCGAAGCCAACCGCCTGCTCAAGCGCAATTATCGCAAACCATTCGTCGTGCCCGACCGTGTTTGAAATGACGAAGTTTTCCCGGCGTCAATTCCTGAAGCGGAGCACGCTCGCAAGTGGTGCGATTGCATTAGGTGCATCCACATGGAGCCAGCCTTCGGGTTCAAACGGCGATATTCGCATTGCTATCATCGGCCTGAACGGTCGCGGCAAAGATCACATTACTGAGTTCAGCCGCATCAAAGGCGCGCGAATTGTGGCTCTTTGCGACTGCGACCAGGAGGTGCTGAACCGTGCCGGGCGTTTGTTCGAGCAGAACAAAATCAAGGTTGATCTCTATCGCGATATACGCAGGCTGCTCGATGATAAAAACATCGATGCAATCTCAATCGCCACTCCGAATCACTGGCATTCTCTCGCGGGAATTTGGGGCTGCCAGGCAGGAAAGGACGTATATGTGGAAAAACCGGTTTCTCACAGTGTTTGGGAAGGGCGGAAGTTAGTCGAAGCCGCTCGGAAGTATGAGCGAATCGTTCAGGCCGGGTTGCAAAGCCGCTCCAACCATGGGTTCAAGGAAGCGTTCGAATGGATGCGCAAAGGCGAGATCGGTAAAATCCAGGTTGCTCGTGGATTGTGTTACAAACGGCGAACGTCCATTGGCAAAGTAAAGCGGGATCAACCCATTCCTGCCAGCGTGGACTATGATCTTTGGTGTGGTCCCGCGCCCAAGCTTCCCCTGCATCGCCAACGTTTGCATTACGATTGGCATTGGGTTTGGCCCACTGGAAATGGCGACCTTGGAAACCAGGGTGTTCATCAGATGGATTTGATTCGTTGGGCCACTGGGAAGGACACGCTCTCGCCAAAAGTAATGAGCATCGGTGGCAGGCTCGGTTATGACGATGATGGCGAAACCCCTAACACTCAAATGGTCGTCCATGATTACGGTGATATGCTGCTGATTTTTGAAGTGCGGGGACTGCCGGAAAAAGCGGGTTCGGAAGCAATGGATCAATACAGGGGCGAATCCATTGGCATTGTGATTGAATGTGAAGGCGGTTATCTGGCCGGCAGTAAAGCGTATGATAAAGATGGAAAATTAATTCGGGAATTTTCGGGGAATGAAAACCATTTCGAAAATTTTATCAAAGCCGTTCGCAGTCGAAAAAAAGAGGATCTGAACGCGGACATTCTGGAAGGGCATTTATCGAGCGCACTCTGCCATACGGGTAATATCTCCTATCGTCTTGGTTCGGAAAAGAGTTCGGACGCGATCATGGAAGAAATTAAATCGAGTTCCGCTGCGCAGGAAACGTTTGAGCGAATGACGGAGCATTTGTTGAAAAACAAAGTGGACCTTGAATCGACTCCTCTGGCGCTCGGGGCTTTGCTGGAGATGGACCCCGCCATTGAAGAATTTAAAGATTATCAGGCTGCAAACGCTTTATTAACCCGGAAATATCGTAAACCTTATGTTGTCCCAAATTCAGTCTAGCTGGAAAGTGATCCTTGTCTGCGCGGGAATTGCTGAATCCCATGCCGCCGAAAATATTCCCAGCGGCTACAAACTGCTTTATCAGCAGGATTTCGAAAAACCGGGTGCGATTGAAGACTTTGTCATGACTGATCCGAGCGCGTGGAAAGTGACGAAGGACGAAAAAGGGGGCGCGCTGGAACTGGTAAGTCAAAGCCACTACACCCCTGCGTTTCGGTCCCCATTCAATATTGCGTTAATTAAAGGAAAAGAATTCGGTGATTTCGTCATGGAAGCGGACGTAATCCAGACCGGAAAGGAATATGGACACCGCGACATGTGCTTCTTCTTCGGGTTTGAAAACCCGGAGCATTTTTATTATGCGCACATTGCGACCGCCGCGGATGACCATGCGCATAATATCTTTATCGTGGATAATGAGCCGCGCACCAAAATCGCCAAGACCACGACGAAAGGTGCTCATTGGGGGCTAAACCTTTGGCATCATGTCCGGATTGAGAGGGAACTCTCCGATGGTATGATCAAGATCTATTTTGATGACATGACCCTGCCCATCATGATGGGCGAAAGCCATGCATTCGAGTGGGGCAGAATTGGTTTTGGCTCCTTTGATGACACGGGCAAGGTGGACAACATCAAAATCTGGGGACCGTCAGATCGGGCGCCAAAAGAAGACGTGAAATTCGTCAGCAGTCCCAAGACCAAAAATTAAGTTTTGGCTGATTCTGGAGCGGGTTTGGGTTTGTGCAATTGGGCTGCCTGTACGGCGATGCCGATGATCAACAGCACCACAAAGGCAATCAGGATAACCATGTCTGTGAGCTTATACTGTTGAAGCCCTTGTGTGATCAGCAGTGCGCCGGTTAATGAGGAGAGCAGGATCAGCGCCCAATCGAAAATGACCCATACCAGCAGCGCACCGATGATTCCCCCGACGACGAACGCGACCATCATAGGGACTTGAAGACCGGTGGCGTAGGCCAGGTTCATTGCCAGATATCCCCCGCTGAAAAACCCGGCAATGGCAATTGCGAGCTTCTGCAGGAAAATGGAGATGACGGCGCAGATCACGCCGACAATACAGGCAACTACCACCAAAGTCGTTTGCGGATGCAGATCGAGATTGTTTTTGGCGAGGTAATAACCGCCAAGAAAACCTGCAACCGCAACAAACAACCAAAACAAGCTCCGTCCAAAGAAGAGGATGATTGCTCCGACAATAAATGGCAGGACTGTTTCCATAAAACCCAGTTCTGATTATGCACAGAAACTGAACATCCGCCAGAGCCTGGAGTGGTAAGCGCACTTCAGGTGTAACCTCATCGAATCCTAAAGCGACGCGCTAAAGAGCACCCCTGCGGGATCCATGCGGAATATTGGATAGAACTAGTGCGCGGCACTTTTGGGCGGTTGGTATGTGCCGGCCTGGGCTCGGAAACCAATTGCAAGACGGTTCCATGCGTTGATCGTCGTGATGGCGTAACTGAGGTTAACGATCTCCAGATCGGTGAAGTGATTGCGAAGCTCATTGTACACTTCGTCGGGCGCGTTCGTTTGAGAAATGAGTGTCAACGCTTCGGTCCATGCCAGGGCGGCACGTTCCTTGTCGGTGAAAAACGGAGCTTCACGCCATGCGGAGAGTGCATAGAGCCGCTGCTCAGTCTCGCCATTTGCCCGCGCATCCTTCGTGTGCATATCAATGCAGTAGGCGCATCCATTGATTTGGGATGCACGGGTCTTGATCAGTTCCAGCAGGGTACGGTCCATGCCGCTGGAGCGCACATAAGTTTCGAGACCGCGCATGGCTTTTAACGCGTCCGGGGCGATTTTTATATAGTCGAGTCTTTCTTGCATTTTACTTTTTTCTTTTCGTG
>JBQCGE010000353.1:0-3347 GCA_051955955.1 Verrucomicrobiota bacterium | reverse complement strand
ACTGGGCAACAGTGAGTTGGTTCTGCTCGTTGATGACGAAGAGGCTATTCGCGAGGTGGCAAGACGATCCCTTGAGCGGTTTGGCTATAGAGTCGTGACAGCTTCACACGGGGCTGAAGCGCTTTCCGAATATTTTCGGCGCCAAAGCGAGATTGCCGGGGTCATCACGGACATGGCAATGCCTATCATTGACGGTCCTGCATTGATTGTTGCCCTCAAATCGATTAATCCCGAAGTTCGGATCATTGGATCAAGCGGCTTAACCTCAAATGATGGTGTAGCAAAGGCCGTTGGCGCAGGTGTTCAGCACTTTATTCCCAAACCCTATACAGCTGAAGCCATGCTCAACACCCTTTACCTCGTCTTGCAAGGTCAACCTCTGAGGGTGTGATAGCCCTACGTGGACTAAGTACTGAAGCCGAGCTTCATCGGTAGGAGATTAGGTCTTTTATAAGCCCGCTGATTTTAGCCTTAAAACAGGATCCTATTCAATATCTGATACTAATTGGGAAGTAAGTCAGAAAAATTATGATGAACCCTGCCCAATGAAAAAACTCGTTCTGATCGTAACAATCTTATTCCTTTTTGCGAGTGTAATCCTACTCGTTGTAAGACGGGGGCAATCCGGCAGTAAAAAGGTGGAGGTGAAATCAATTTCTCCAACGAATTCAAGCTCTGGGGTGCCTGACAACTCAAATAGCCCGCCCCTCACGGCTGTGGACTTGGCTAGAGAACGCCTTGAACGTCAAGCCACGCTTCGAAGAACGAGAGATGAATGGCGCGTTCCACTGAACTTTTATGGAAAAGTTGTTGATGAAAATGGCACACCGGTGGCCAATGCGGATGTAATCTTCGGTTGGAATAACCTATACGGTAGCCCGGAAAAGAAAGTAAAGACACGTGATGACGGCACATTCTCTCTTGAAAGGGAGCAAGGAAAAGTCCTGATGGTAAAGGCGAGTAAAGACGGGTATTACGCATCAAAAGCGAATCCTCCCTATTTCTTCTACTCTGGAGAAAATGTAAACTTCAAACCAGATCCAATGAATCCAGTCATTTATCACTTACGGAAGAAAGGGGTGGCAGACCGATTGATTGTTGTAAAACGGAATCTTCGAGTGTCCCGTGAGGGTGTTCCTCTACGCCTTGATTTGGAGGAAGGTCAAACACAAGCTGTTGGCGATGCTGTTCTGCAAGTGGAGTGCTGGACTAAAGACTTGGGGAAGCGTTCAGGGGAGCATTATGATTGGTTGTGCCGTATATCTATTATTGGGGGCGGATTGATCGAATCCACAAATGAGTTTGCTTTTCTGGCACCAGAATCAGGTTACAAGGAAAATTATGAAATCCAAATGTTTGAATCTCAGACAACTGGGTGGAAAAATGATGTAGAGAAACGGTTCATCTATAAATTGCCAAATGGCATGTATGGCAGGATGACCTTTGCCATGATAGCCGCTGGAGACCACTTCTGCATGATCGAATCCTACCTGAACCCTTCAGGATCTCGCAATCTGGAGTTCGATCCTCATAAAGCAATCCGGAAACCTTAAAGGACCAAATAGATGAGTGAAATTGAAGTTCGCGACCATCTCGGCAGTATCCGAGAAATGACAGATGAAACTGAAAAAGTTTAAATTCTGTAACCGATTGATCTGGAATGGTGCATCCGGCAGGACTTGAACCTGCAACCTTCTGATCCGAAGTCAGAAGCTCTATCCAATTGAGCTACGGATGCGCCCAGTCGAGCAGTCGAGCGCTCATTAAACCACAAGATTCAAAAAAAGCCAGAAGGCAGATTCGGAAATAAAAAGCGATTTCGTCGGGAGCCGAAGGTCTGAACTTTGGTTCGGTTCAGGCGTTCAGCAAAAAATGAGCGAACCTCGGCCCAATTTGTTCACACGGGTAGCTGGACCTTTGAGGTTCGCTCTGCTGAGTCGGCGGCGCCGATGCTTAATGCGGGCAGGGCGCACATTCAATTGAAGCGCGCACTGCTCATCGTCATTAGGCAGGCACGCCGTCGTTTAAACGTGTTTGCACAAGGTCCTTCTCCGCGAGCACCCAATCCTCCAGGGTCAACGGCCCGTGCTGAAGCTTGTCCCGGTAGAGCATGTAGGCATGCTGGCGAACCATTCCTTTGGTGATGCCGGGTGTAAATGGCTGTGGTTGATTGTCTTTTTCTTCCATAAGGTTCTCCTGAGTGTAATTTACACGAACTTTCCATTTTTGGAAACCCGCCCCGCTCCCAATCCGCCGTTTTGATTGCTTTACCTCAATTTCACTTTTCGATACGATTGGCTCCTCATGAAACCCCACCTTCATTGCTGCAATGGCTTTCATGAATCGACCTTTTCGCGTCGGCATCTGCTGAAGGTGGGCGGTCTCGGTTTGCTCGGCCTCTCCATGCGCAAAGTCCTCGCAGCCGAGCAGGTCGCAAAAATCGCTCCACGCGCCAGGTCGGTCGTTTTTATTTTTCAATTTGGTGGACCAAGCCAAATCGACAAGTTCGATCGCAAGCCGGATGCGCCAGAAGGAATTCGCGGGCCTCTCAAAAGCATTCGCTCCAATATTCCCGGCCTGCATTTGTGCGAAGGGATGGAGGAAGTGGCAAAGGTGATGGACAAGGTGACGCTCATCCGCAGCGTCCATCACTCGATGAAGAATCACAATTCGGCAGCCTATTACGCGCTCACCGGCCATGCGCCCCCCGTTGATGACATTCGTCTGCGCGATTCCCTCGATTTATTTCCGGCCTACGGTTCGGTCGTGGACAAACTCGCGCCCCTCAGTGGTGAAATGCCCACCAGCATTTCCTATCCTTACGTGATCCACGATGGCGCGGTCACTCCCGGCCAGCACGCCAGCTTTCTGGGCAAGGCGCACGATCCATTCCTTGTCACTCAGGACCCGAATGCGCCCGACTTTAAGTTGCCTGAACTCAGCCTCCCCTCCGATGTTTCCTACGAACGGCTTTCCGCGCGGCGCGAGTTGCAAAAGATGATCGATGCCCAAACCCGCCTCATGGATTATTCCGCGTCCGCGCGCGGGATGGATGCTTATTACGAAAAAGCCCTCGCCATGCTGCATTCGGAGAAACTGCGAAAAGCATTCGACCTTGCCTCCGAGCCTGCCGCCATTCGCGACAAATTTGGCCGAAGCACTTACGGGCAAAGCCTCATCCTCGCCCGCCGCCTAGTCGAAGCCGGGACGAAATTCGTTACGGTCTATTTCTCCGGCAATATCGGCGGCCAAAGCACAACCGATGGCGGCTGGGATACGCACGGCTTCAACAACACGCGGATGTATCCCATCATCGAGAAGTATCACCTGCCGATCACCAATCTGAC
>JBQCGE010000352.1:0-6435 GCA_051955955.1 Verrucomicrobiota bacterium | reverse complement strand
CCGTTCATTTTTGTGAACCTCACGGTCATTTGGGATTCGAAAGTAACGTTGACCGGAAAAAGTGCAAAGTGGATTTTGCGCCAGAACGCGGTCGCGACCTGTTCATAGCCGCCTTCTCATCCAACTCACCTCCGCCGGTAGGGCAAGCGTGGGAGCGGTCACGATCCAGTCGAAAAGCAGTTCATTCCATAAAATTTTTTAGTGGAATATGTGGAATTACGGGGGGAATTGATGGAATTCAAGTGGAATT
This sequence comes from Verrucomicrobiota bacterium, assembly GCA_051955955.1. Taxonomy (GTDB): domain Bacteria; phylum Verrucomicrobiota; class Verrucomicrobiia; order Limisphaerales; family SXQI01; genus DASVNK01. The sequence continues at coordinate 6,185 of JBQCGE010000352.1, read as the reverse complement.
CCATTCCGTCATTCCACATTACCCTTGGCTCCTGGTGCGTTTGAGGGCAGCGTGCCAACCCTCCACTTTAGATTTGCGGAGGGCCGGTTTCATTTGGGGTTCGAAGGTCGCATCGCGCTTCCATTGGTTCTCCAGTTCCTTTTGATTCTCCCAGTAACCCGTTGCCAAGCCAGCGAGGTAAGCGGCCCCGAGGGCGGTTGTTTCCGAAACCCGAGGGCGAACCACTGGTCGATTCAACAGATCAGCTTGAAGCTGCATGAGCATATTATTCAGGGAGGCTCCACCATCCACACGGAGTTCGCGCAACTTGATACCCGTATCCGCTTCCATGGCCTGGAGGACTTCCATAACCTGAAAGGCGATGCCTTCCAATGCGGCGCGAGCGATGTGGTCTGAGGTTGTGCCCCGCGTAATTCCGGTAATTAAGCCTCGCGCTTCCTGGTCCCAATGCGGTGCCCCGAGCCCGGCAAAAGCTGGAACGAGATAGACTCCGCCCGTGTCTGGAACGCTTTGGGCAAGTGCTTCCACCTCTGGAGATTTTTTGATAATCCCAAGGCCATCACGAAGCCACTGCACGACAGCACCTGCGATGAAAATACTGCCTTCGAGAGCATATTCCATTTTGCCGTTGATCTTCCATGCGACGGTGGTGAGCAGCTTGTTTTTGGAAAATACAAGTTTGGAACCCGTTTGCATGAGCATAAAGCAACCGGTCCCATACGTGTTCTTTGCCATGCCAGGCCGGGTGCAGGCCTGGCCAAAAAGCGCGGCTTGCTGGTCACCCGCAATACCCGCGACTGGGATTGGATGAGTAAAGAGTTGGGCCTGCCCGTAGATTTCGCTGCTTTGGCAGACGCGCGGCAGCATCGATTCCGGCACTCCGAAAAGTTCGAGCAAATCCTTGTCCCAGGCGCCCTTTCGAATATTGAAGAGCATGGTGCGGGAGGCATTGCTGACGTCGGTAATGTGCTCCCTGCCGCCGGTCAGGTTGTAAACCAGCCATGAATCAACGGTACCAAAAAGCAGTTCTCCCCGTTTGGCCTTTGCCTTTGCGCCTGGGACATTTTGCAGGAGCCACTGCAACTTGGGCGCTGAAAAATAGGAATCAATGACGAGGCCGGTCTTCTGCTGGATCGTTTTCTCCAGCCCTTTTTTCTTCAAGGCTTCGCAAATTTTGGTGGTGCGCCGGTCCTGCCAGACAATGGCATTTGCGATGGGCGCGCCGGTTTTGCGATCCCAAATCAAAGTGGTTTCGCGTTGATTGGTAATGCCAATGGCGGCGATATCACGCGCGGAGAGCCCGGCATTCGTGATTGCCTCAGTGGCTACACCGGCCTGGGTAGCCCAAATGTCCTTTGGATTGTGCTCGACCCAGCCTGGCTGAGGAAAAATCTGAGGGAACTCCTTTTGCGCGACCGTTTTAATATTTCCAGATCGATCGAACAAAATGGCGCGGGAACTGGTGGTGCCCTGATCGAGCGCAAGGATCAGTTGGTTTTTAGAACTCATTTTTGAAATGGGATTTTAGAAATCGGGATAAGCAGTAAGGAGAGACACGGTCTACGTGTCTCTCACTTTATTTGATTCAGAAGAGAGCTATTTCTCCGCGATTGGCTTTGGCTGCGCCTTCTCGTACGCCTCCTGGCTCACTTTCTTTACATGATGGAGGAGAACAAAAGTTCCTCGCTTGTTGCCAATCACCAGGTCTGGCCATTGGTCTTTATTAATGCGGCCAGCGATCACCTGGGTGCCAATGCCTGAATTGTCGTCGATCAGGTTCGGGATGAAATCAACACCATTCGGACCACGGACAATTTTGAACCAGTAGGAAACAGGAGCAGCATTTGGATCCGCATCACCATGGGGACCGTGAGCCCACCAACGTTTGCCGGTGACAATGTCCTTGATGCCATCGCCATCCATATCGACGAGGTCAACGGCATGCAGTTGAGCGAAGCTCACTCCGTACTTATTCTCGCTCGCTTCCTTGCCCATGATCTGGTGCTCTTTGAAGGAGATTTCGTCGCCGTTTTTCCCCGTGTTTTCGTACCAGGCCAATCCGAATCCATGCGCGGCCAGGCTGGTAATCACATCATTATCGCCATCGCCATCCACGTCGTAGGCATACATGTGTGAGCCGCCAGGCCCGCTGAAATTAACCGCATGCTTTTTCCAAACCGGATCGCCGCTGAGGTCCTTGGGCTGTTCCCACCAGCCGTCCTTTTCCAATAAATCTGCGCGGCCATCGCCATTCACATCACCGTAACCCATACCATGGGTAAAACGTTGCCAGCCGGATTTGGGAGTGATGGAATGAAATTTCCAAGGTTTAGCAGGATCGTCCCAGTTCGGCTCCGCATAGCCGAAGTATCCGCCCGAATTGCAAATCAATTCAGGTTTGCCATCGCCGGTGAGGTCGCCAAAGGTTGGAGATTCGTTATCCGTGACCTCCAGGACAATGTGCCGCTGCCAATGCCCTTCCCTCCCCTTCGGGTTTTCGTACCAGGAAGTGTCCTCACCTGGAAAGCCAATGATTAAAATGTCGAGCGCACCGTCCTTGTTAAAATCGTAGGTGAATGCAAAAAAGTTTTTGGAGTAACCGAGCGGGTCAAAGCCAGCCATTTTCTTTTCCGTGCCGTCCTGATTCTTCTGCTGGAAGGTCTGGTTCGCAGGCATGTACTCATGACGTTTTTGGAAGGAGGGGCCTTCCCACCAGTATGGACCGGAGACGATATCGTTCTCTCCATCATTATTGAAGTCGCCGAAATTGGCTCCTTCCGACCAAAATTCATGACTGAGCTGCTTCTTTTCCCAGGAATGGATCAAGTAGTCCTTAGCCTGCAACGGAAGGGAAACGGCAGCGGCCCCAATCAGCAACACGGATGCAATGGCTTTCATTTTGGTGAGTTTATCCTCCCAAATCGAAAGTGTAAAAACTAAAAACGGAACGCAAATTGGCGAAACGAATGCAACTGTGGTGGGAACTTCGGAACGTAAATCGCTTCACTTTTCAAATGAAATTAGCGCAGAATTTTAGAAATTTTCTTTTTTCGTTTGCGTTAGTACAAATCCTCTGGTGCTTCCAAGCAATCATTACCTCGATTGGCGAGCGGATCGCAGCGGTGTCCTGACACTCGCGGACCGGGCTGGAGCACTGCCGCCCGAAGCGTTGCTGCAGCAGGTTTGGCTGTATCAACGATTGCTGCCGGAAAAGCTTCAAACGCCAGAGGGCAAGCCTGTTAAAATTTTGCACCCTGGCTTCTGGAATCGCGAACCGGGGCCGGACTTCCGCAAGGCTGTGATTCAGATCGGTTCCGACGCGCCGGTCACGGGCGATGTGGAAATTGACCTTGTCGCCGCAGGTTGGGAACAACATGCGCATGCGGGAAATCCTTCCTATCGCAACGTGGTTCTGCACGTGACATGGGAGCCTGGCAGGCACCGCCATTTGCTGCCGACGATCTCGATGAAGGGAGCTTTGGATTCGACGATTTCTGACCTCGCGTTCTGGTTAGGGGTTGAACCGAAACCGCTGGCGGAAGGTCTGGCAGGACAATGTTCGGCACCGTTTCAAGCGCTGGATCCGACAACCCTCGCCGCCATTCTCAGGCAAGCTGCGCAGGCGAGGCTCCGGTCCAAAGCGGAGCAACTTCAAGCTCGTGCGCGGCAAGTGGGATGGGAGGGAGCGCTTTGGGAGGGGCTGTTTGCGGCGCTGGGTTACAAACGAAACACCTGGCCCATGAGGCGCATTGCAGAACTCCTTCCTATCTTACTCGCGTGCAAGCCGGATTCGCCCTCATCGGTGCAAGCATTGTTGATGGGAATTGCGGGATTGCTCCCGGCAGAGTTGCCGAAGGTCGATAAAGTGAGTTCATATCTTCGCAATGCCTGGGACACCTGGTGGCGCGAAGTGGATCGGCTGCGCGAGTACCAACTCCCCGCTTCTCTTTGGGCGCTCGGTGGAATTCGTCCGGCGAACCATCCGCAACGGCGGCTCGCTCTCGCGGCCCACTGGGTGAGTGCAGGAAATTTGCCCGCGCGAATCGAAGGTTGGCTGGCTCGAAAAATTGAGTCGCCTGGTTTGCAGAGATCATTATCCGAAATCCTGCAAATCAATCACGATCCTTTCTGGAGCTATCGGTGGACTCTGAATTCCAAATCGTTTCTCAAACCGCAACCGCTGATCGGCGAGCAACGAATTACAGATATTGCAATGAATGTGATCCTACCCTGGCTATACGTTCGCGCACTTGCCGGCAAAAATGATTATTTGGCGGAAACGGCGGAAGCGCGCTATTTCCAATGGGAAGCTGGCGAGGACAACGCTGTGCTAAAACTCGCGCGCAACCGACTCTTCGGCGGAATGCCCGCGCATCCATTCAAGACCGCCGCCCAACAACAAGCGCTGCTGCAAATCACCCGCGACTTCTGCGACCACTCTAACGCCGCCTGCGACCACTGCCCATTTCCAGGGTATTTGAATGCAATAGCAGCAAGGCCCAATTCCTAGCTTGTGTGGATAGCCTTCGTTTTATTTGAAAAGGAAGCTGGTTTTAAGAAAAGCCCAAGCTCGACGACTTGCTTGTAAAAAATGCTTACGGTTATCTTGCATTATGCAACACTATTCCCCAACGGCTTGCTCCTCGTTTTTGCGGTAGAGGACTACGACGTTGCCGAGGAGGGTTACGAGTTCGGAGCCGGTTTTCTCTGCCATTTCGGGGGCGAGTTGTTTGCGTTGCTCTTTGAATTCGGCGAATTTGACCTTCACCAATTCGTGGCGGGTTAATTCTTCGTTCAGGGACTGGATGAAAGCGGGGCTGAGGCCGTTTTTTCCGACTTTCAAGGTCGGTTCCATCGTTTGCGCCTTCGCCTTGAATTGGCGAATTTGCGCGTTGTTCAATTTTTTTTCCATGCTTAGCTGGCCTTGGCTCGTGCCTGGCGCCACTTGTCCAGGCCTACGGCCAAAATAATGACCACGCCGATGATAATCTCCTGCATGTAATTCGGCCAATCACTTTGGGTGGAACCGCTGCGGAGGACGGACATGGTCAAGGCACCGATCATCGAACCGATGATGCTGCCGCTTCCCCCATTAAGGCTGGCACCGCCGATGACCACTGCGGCGATCATGTCCAATTCAATGCCGATGGCGGTGCTGGGATCGCCCTGGCGCAAACGGGAAAATTGGAAGACGCCAGCGAGGCCAAAAAAGAGGCCGGCCAGGGTGTAAATCGCGAGCTTCACCAGGCGGGTGCGAATGCCGCACAGCCTGGCGGTGGCTTCATTAGAGCCAATGGCAAAAATGTAGCGGCCAAAAACGGTGCGTTTCATGACGATGGTCATGATGACGGCGAGTTCGATGGCGATAACGATGCCGGGAGATAAGTAGAGGCTGGAAGGTTTGTCGGGATCGGGAATGGCCATCAGGACCTGAATGAATGGAAGCGGGGCATTGGAGGGGAGGTTCACGGTTTGATTTTCGGCGAGCCATTTCGCGACGCCGCGCGCGATTCCAAGCATTCCGAGCGTGACGATAAAGGGGGTCATGTTGAATGCGGAAATGATCGTGCCACTGATCAAGCCCAGGAAAGCGCCCATTCCAATGGCGGCAGCGTAGGAAGTCGAAATTGAGTGACCTTCCTTTACGAGCCAGGCCGCAAGCACACTTGTGAGCGCAATGACCGATCCGACGCTGAGATCAATCCCGCCACTGACGATGATCATGGTCATCCCAAGAGCGCCGATTGCCACGATGACGGTTTGAGTGAGGATTAGTTTAAAATTGTAAATTCCGAAAAAACTTTCGCGCACATCGGAGGGCATGATGACGGCGAAAAAGCCAGAGACGAAAACCAGGATGAGCAGCGGCCCGAGCACATTCATCAGGCTGGAAAGGCTTTTTCGGCTCCGCACCCGGTCACGGGTTTGCGCGGTTGGTTCATCTGAAAGCACGCTTTGGGACATCCGTTTTGGTTATAGCGTACACCCCGCGGCAATGACAAAGCGAATTGTGCCGAGGAAAAATATCAGGAATGGAGGTTTCCTAATCCAAGGTGTTGTGCTGGAAAATGTTTGTCATTTGAGCGAATCTGATTTGTCATCTAATTTCTTACATGACCGATCCTCGATATACCAAGCTCGCAAAACTGCTCGCGGGTTACTCAACCGAGTTGAAACCCGGCGAA
>JBQCGE010000351.1:0-7569 GCA_051955955.1 Verrucomicrobiota bacterium | reverse complement strand
GGAACAAGATCATCGAACCCGAGCAGGTGGAGGATACCGTGAATGACATAACGGGCGAGTTCTTCCTGCCAGGATGTCTCGAATTCGTCGGCCTGGTGGACGGCATCTGGAATTGAGATATAGAGATCGCCATTAATCTTGAGCGACTGGTCCGCGAACTCGTAGCCTTCGTTATAATCGAAAGTGATTATATCGGTGGAGCCTTCGTGCTCGAGAAACTGACCGTTCACTTGCGCCATTTTGCTCGCATTCACCAGGGCAATGGAAAGCGAGTAGGAATCAAGACCGAGCGGCTCATCCAGCACCCAGGCAGTGATCTGCCGCAGCAAACGGGAATTAACGCGCTGATCGCGTTGTTGGTTTCGGAGGCAAATCTTCTTCATCCTTAACCTTGCTGCGATGATCTTCGTATGCGGCGATGATGCGCTGGACGAGCGCGTGACGCACAACGTCGCGCTTTTGGAATTCCATGATCCCAATGCCGGGAACACCGCGCAAAACACGCAATGCTTCAATCCGTCCGGAGCGTTTATGGCCAGGAAGATCAATTTGCGTCGGATCGCCAGTCACCACCGCCTTCGAGCCGTGCCCCAGGCGGGTGAGAAACATCAGCATCTGTTCCTTGGTGGTGTTCTGAGCTTCATCCAAAATAATAAATGAATTATTCAACGTGCGTCCGCGCATGTAAGCGAGCGGGGCAATTTCAAGGATGCCGCGCTCGGTGAGCTTCATCAAATCCTCGGGCGGCAGCATATCGTGCAAGGCGTCGTGGAGCGGGCGGAGGTAAGGGGCGATCTTTTCATAGAGGTCGCCGGGAAGAAAACCGAGCGCCTCCCCTGCCTCGACCGCGGGTCGGGTGAGAATGATACGCGAGACCTTCTCCTCTTTGAGCGCGGCAACCGCCATTGCGACAGCGAGATACGTTTTGCCCGTTCCAGCGGGACCGACGCCCAGGGTCACATCGTTATCCTGGATCATTTCCAGGTACTTTTTCTGGCCGAGAGTTTTGGGCGTGATCGAAATTTTTTTGCTGGAAGTCTCAATCCGCTTTTCGCTCAGCGCTTGCAACGCATCGGCACCGTCGTTCGTCGCGACATTCAGGGCATAGGCGAACTCCCGGTTGCGCACGGGCGAACCGGACTTGATCGTGTTCTCCAGGTATTGAAGCACCTTCCGGGCGCGTTCGATATTTTTCTCGGCCCCTTCGAGCTTGATCCACCCCTCGCGCGAAGTGGCGTGAACATCGAGTTGTTCTTCAAGCAGTTTGAGGTTGCGCGGATCGTGATTGAACAACTGTTGCGCCTGGCGTGCGGTTTCGTAATGAAGTGTTTCTGTTGGCATTCTTAGATGGCTAAAGCGGAGCGAAGTTTGGCGGCAATATCTTTAAGAGCCTCCGGCAGGACCGTGGCTTCCGCAATCACCGGCATAAAATTGGTATCACCATCCCAGCGCGGGACGACATGAATGTGGAGATGCTCGACAATTCCTGCGCCGGCAACTTTTCCAAGATTCACCCCAATGTTAAACCCGGCAGGATGCATTACCTTTTTGAGAGCACCCTGGCAGCGCCGCATGAGTTTCAATAAATCGGTCATTTCTTCATCGGCAAGACCATCGAAATCGGGCACCTGCCGATAGGGCACAACCATGAGATGACCGCCGGTGTAGGGATAAGAATTCAGCAGAGCGAAGCAGCTCTTTTCCCGAGCGAGCACCAGGTTCTCAACATCGTCGGAGGACTGGGCGATCTCAGTGAAAATGGAGGTGGCAGTAGCTGGCCTCTTTGGGGCGAGGATATATTGAATGCGCCATGGGGCGTAGAGAGTCTCCATTTTGAATCACGCTAATAATTCAGGAGTGGAATGTCAAAAGCGTGTTTGGCGGCTTGCCATCAGGGCGACGACCAGACCGCTGAAACCGGCAAGCTTACTCATTTCGACTCAGGCCAATGTTAGAACCACTCCACCTTGACCGGGACATTCACGATGTCGTTCGGCTTCAGGTCAAAGGGAGGGACTGGACCACCGGTAAGGACCGGTTCGAGGTTCAATTGATAAACGTGGTTTTGGTTCCCTTCGTAACGGATCACTGTAATTTTTTTGAGGTTGGCAGATTGGGGCATGTATCCACCCGCTTCCATAATCGCTTCAAGGGCCGTAAGTGGACGGTCCAGCGGAACGCGACCAGGCTTAAGCACTGCGCCGATGACGTAAATGATATTCGCGGAGCTGGCGATGGAAACGAGAACCTCTTTATCCTGAAGCTCTTTGTCATAGAGCTTGAGCAGCTCTTCGCGGAGTTGCTGCGGGGTTTTGCCCGTCGCAATCACCTGCCCAACAATCGGCATGGTAATAGAGCCGTCCGGACCTACTTTATGTTGGCCGCTCAGGTTTTGTGCCCCGGGAAAAGTGATGTCCAGAATATCGCCCTGGGTGATAAACATGGCCGCAGTCGGAGCCATATTGTCGGCGGTGGCGCTTTTGACCTTTGGTGTCTGGCAGCCGTTGCCAAAACAAACGAGTGAGATGAGCAAGGCGCTGGCAAGCGCGAGCCGGGCGGATCCAAGAAAATTCTGGAGTGCGACCATATCGGCAGGATTAAAGCAGAGAGCTTAATAAATTCAATTCAAAAATAGAGTTATGGCGTTGAAATATGGCCATGTGCAAAATGAGGCCAATTAGCTCTTATTGTGAGATATTCTAATTTAAAGTTATTCAAAAGCTTGAAAAAGAAGCGCTTTGCCATTGACAGAATTACGATTTTTCAAATACAACAGTGGCCTCAGTTTTTAGGAATGACCCTAATCAAGGCTAATGAACACTCGATTGCAATTCATTCAGGAGTGGGAAGTGTTGGCGAAGGAAGCGAATTATCGTCCGTGTGACCTTGCTTTCCTCTGTCAGATTTCCCTGCGCACGCTGGAACGGCATTTTCAAAAACATTACAATGTCACCGTGGGCCAATGGCTGCGTGAATTGCGTTTGCGTGAGGCGTATGATTCCCTCAAGGAAGGCAAGAGCGTAAAGGAAGTGGCCTTCGACTTTGGCTACAAGCAAGTCTCCCATTTTTCGCGCGAGTTCAAAGCACACTTTGGTATTGCCCCCAGTCTCTTGTTGACCGCCACGCCCGCCCAGCGATTTCCCGGGTTCCGTCAAATCAGCCCGACGGAGCCTCAACTGGTTCTCAACCTGTAAGGAACCTGTAAAGAATTCGACCCCGTAAAAAAGAAACGGGCGGCTCGCATCACACGAAAAACCGCCTTAGTTTCGAGTTTAGAAATTCCTCTCTGGAATTTTCTTTTCCAACTGTCTCCCTTGACTGAAAGAAGTTACTCCAGGGAGTGAAAGGCTGCTATGCGCCGGGGAACGGAACGACAGTTCAGGAGAGACTTAGGCGGCAGCTCAGGAACTCTGGAGTTTGCACCTCAGAAATCCCCGAGCAAACCGCGGGGAAAACTTCCGAGAGACCCGAGTTTGCCCTGAGGTCGCCTAATCAGCGGGGGGCGAGCATGGAACGAAGCTGCTGCTTGAGTTCTTCCGGCTTAAAGGGCTTTTGCAGAAAAGCGCTCAGGCCTTTGTTTATGAGCAGGCTGGATTTCGAACTTTCAGAAAACCCACTCACGAGGAGGACTTTGACATCCGGCTGGATCTCCTGCATTTGCTCGAATGCTTCATCCCCGTTGAGGTTGGGCATGGTGAGGTCCAGAACGACCGCGCTGATGGATTCCTTTTTTTCCCGGAAAACTTCGACCGCGTGGCGGCCATCCACCGCTTGCAGAACTTCGAAACCGGAAGCTTCGACCATGCGGGAGGTCACCGCCCGAACATTGGGGTCATCATCGACGACCAGCACCGTTCCCTTGCCGGTCCATTTTTCCGGGACAGGCGCACGGAGGACGGCGGGACGTGGTTCTTCACGAAGGGCAACTGGAAGGAGAAATGTGAAAGTGGACCCTTTGCCGGGTTCGCTTTGAATTTTCAATGCGCCGCGATGAGCGCGAACAATCCCGAGCACCGCCGCCAGGCCAAGTCCGCGACCAGTGAATTTGGTGGTAAAGAATGGATCAAAAATTCGCGCCTGCGTTTCCTGGGACATTCCGCAGCCAGTGTCGATTACCTGAACGTAAACGTACTCGCCGGGGGTGGGCTCGACAGCCATATAGGCTTGATCAAAGTAATTCGCATCGGCCGTGATCACTCCGGTCTTAACGCGGATTTGACCGGGTTGATTGCCAATCGCTTCGGATGCATTGATGACGAGATTCATGACCACCTGGCGAATCTGGGTAGGATCGCCAGCCACTCGGGGAAGTTTAGGGCGAAGTTCAATGCGGAGGCCGGCGTTTTTGGAAATTGAAACTTCCAGCAGCTCAGCGGTTTCATTCACCACTTCGTTCAGGTCGAGCGACTTGATGACGAACTGTGCCTTGCCGGAGTAAGCAAGCATTTGCTTGCAGAGTTCGGCTGCCCGAAGGGAGGTTTTTTCCACATTCGTCAAATAACCGCGGAGCTTCGAGTCCTCACGCGTGTGGAGATTGGCGAGGCTGGCGTTGCCGAGAATGGCAGTCAGCAGGTTATTAAAATCATGGGCGATACCACCGGCAAGCACGCCCAGGCTTTCGAGTTTTTGGGCGTCGAGCAACTTCCGTTCAAGAGTCAGTCGTTGTTCCTCCTGCCGCTTCTTGTCCGTAATGTCGATGCCAAAGCAGATGGTGCCGACACGAGTGCTGCCATCCAGAATTGCATTGCACTGCCATGAAATGGAACGTTCCTCGCCGGAAGCAGATTTGAAGGTGGCATCGAATTGCGTGGAATGTGACGCAGACTCGGCTCTGACCATCTCCGAGCCGGTAAATTCTTTCCAGGACTTGCCTGCTACCGCTTCACGGGTGTAACCGGAAATGGCCTCGGCGGTTTGGTTGAAGATGTGAATGCAATCACGTTGATCGAGGCCAATGATCATGACATTGGCGGTTTTGATGAGATTCTCGGAAAACTCCTTTGCCTTGCGAAGGTTTTCGGTGGCAGCAAAACGCTCGGTCACGTCCCGAAAGATGGCGAGAAGCAGCGGCCTTTCCAAATCGATGAACGAAAAAGTCACTTCCAGGTGCAAGTTCCGTCCATCGGGCCTCTGAATTTTTTTGCAAACGGTCGAATTAAAATCCCGTTTAGCGAAAGCACTACGATACTGTTCGAGCGTGATTGCGGCAGTGGCGGGATCGTGAGAAATCGTAAATGGTGACTCAATCAATTCATCGAGACTGCGGGCAACCAGCCGCGCATATGCGGGATTTGCTGCGATGATTACACCTTTCGAATCCGTGAGGCGCATGGCATCGATCGAATTTTCCCAAATGGAACGGAACCGGCGTTCGGAATTGCGAAGCGCTTCCTCGATGAACGTGCGTTCGGTGATTTCCGCCTTCATTCGCCGGTTCGCATCTTCGAGCCGTGAAGTGTAATCGTAGAGGCGTTCAGCCATTGAATTGAAAGTCGCGGCGAGTTGGCCGAGTTCATCCGAGCCCGTTAAGGCAAGCGGCTGCCAAGTCCCTTTGGCGAATTCCTCAGTCGCCATAAAGAGTGTGCCAATTCGATTTCGAGTCGCACGCAAGGCCGAAACCCAACGTCCCACCAAAAGGATTTGCAGCAATGAAAGTGCAGCAAGAAGAGGATAAGGAATGTTCAACCCGGCAATCCAACCCAGGACGGGTAGAATTGTGCCGAGGCAAAACAACAGCACAGTTGTAAGGGCGAACAGGTTTTTCTTCACAATCGTCAGGCAGGTCCGCAATAGAGACCCCGATGTCAATCCCATGGCTTATCGGCAGGTTTGACCTTAAACTGAATTTGGAACAGTGTTTGCCCCGATGGGTAACACATTTGGACAACTCTTTCGCATCATGACGTGGGGTGAATCCCACGGGGGGGGAGTAGGCGTGGTGATCGATGGATGCCCCCCGCGAATTTCATTGAGCGAGCGGGATATCCAGCCGGAGCTCGACCGTCGGCGCCCGGGCCAATCCAAAATTACCACCCCGCGCAAGGAAGCGGACCAGGTGCAAATCATGTCCGGCGTGTTTGAAGGCCAAACCTTGGGAACCCCCATCGCGATGTGGGTAAAAAACGAGGATGCCAGGCCGGAAGCGTATTCGGAAATGGCCACCAAGTTTCGGCCCTCTCATGCGGATTACACTTACCAGACCAAATATGGAATTCGTAATTGGCAGGGCGGCGGCAGAAGCAGCGCGCGTGAGACAATTGGGCGTGTGGCGGCTGGAGCCATTGCAAAAAAGATTTTACGGGAACGTTACGGCGTGGAGGTGCTGGCCTATGTCACCCAAGTAAAAGGTATCCGTGCACAGGTCAATCCGGAGCAGGTTCGGCTTGAGGATGTCGAATCCAATATTGTGCGCTGCCCGGATGCGAACGCTGCCGCCAGGATGATCGAGTTGATCGAGGAGATGCGGAAAGCAGGCGATTCAGTGGGCGGAATTGTGGAAGGCGTCGCGCGAGGTGTCCCTGCCGGTTGGGGTGAGCCGGTTTTTGATCGTCTGGAAGCGGACCTGGGTAAAGCAATGCTGAGTTTGCCCGCAACGAAAGGATTCGAAGTCGGGTCAGGATTTGGATCGATTCAGTTCACCGGCACCGAGCATAACGACCCCTTCCGTTCCGTTGATGGCAAGGTGCGGACCACATCGAACCGCTCCGGAGGTGTGCAGGGCGGGATCAGCAACGGGGAGACGATTTACTTTCGAACCGCTTTCAAACCTGTGGCAACAGTGATGGTGGAACAGGAAACCGTCGATTTGGAACATCAGAACACTACCCTGAAAGGTCGGGGCCGTCATGACCCTTGTGTATTGCCTCGAGCGGTGCCAATGGTTGAGGCGATGACAGCCCTGGTATTGATTGACCATGCGATGCGGCATGAGGCGCAGTGCGGAAAATAAGTACTCTGGGCTCCATGTAAAAGTAACTGAGCTTTCCAGGAAACTGGCGATTCGATAATCAATTCATATGAACTCCAGGTTGGAAAACAAATGGGTGCTGATCACCGGAGCCTCGGCCGGTTTTGGCGCGGCTGCCGCAAGGGCATTCGCTCGCGAGAAATGCCATTTGCTTTTGGGAGCGCGCCGAACGAACCGAATCCAGGAATTGACGGAGGACTGCAAGGGCCTTGGTTCGCCAGGTGCGCACGCCCATTTCCTTGATGTGAGCAAAACATCGAGCGTAGAGGAGTTCGCCAACTGGGTGCGTTCAAAATCTTCGAAGGTCGATATTTTAATCAACAATGCCGGTGGAGCCCAGGGCCTTGATCCTGTTGCGACGGGCAAGGATGAGGATTGGGAAACAATGTTCCAAAGCAACGTGCTTGGAATTTTGCGCATGACACGCGCGATCCTTCCGCTGATGAAGGATACGCAGGGACGCATCCTCAATATTGGCTCCATTGCAGGACATGTCGCGTATGAGGGCGGCGCGGCCTACTGCGGAGCAAAAGCAGCCGAACTTTCAATCACGCGAGCGTTACGATTGGAATTGAACGGGACCGGATTGCGCGTCTCGACGG
>JBQCGE010000350.1:0-3711 GCA_051955955.1 Verrucomicrobiota bacterium | reverse complement strand
GTGCCCACACGGACTGCATACGTGATGGCTGCAGTGACGCCACCGGAGCGCGCGGCTGCCGCGAGCTTCACTACCGTACCCCGCAGCCTCGCCTCAATCCTGAGTCCAAGCTTGGCTGGTGCCTTGCTGGCCGGTGGGCTTCTGAGCGCTCCCTTAATTGCTTGTGGAGCTTTGAAGATTGCATATGATTTAGCGTTGCTGGTGTCCTTCAGGCGCGTGAATGTTCCGCTGGATTGAGGATACCTGTTTCAGGTGCTGCTGCCTTTATTCCCCATTTCGAGGGAATAGTCGTTGTAGCTGAACTCTCCTTGTCAACGGCGGCCTTCGGCAGCCGGCCGCTTCTGGTTCAGTTTTGCAATCACAATTTCTGTTCGAGTTTCCCAAAAGGAACAATAGAGGTAAAGCTGTTATCCCAAAGGTTGCGCCATGAAGGTATAAAAACGGCGAAGGAGACCCAATACCCGAATCAAAGGGATTTAGCCGTAGCTTTACTGATGGAACATTGAAAACTGCTTTTTCGGCTTTCCCCCACAGCAACCGAACTAACCGACAGAACTTTTAAACCTTCGAAATGATAGAGTTCTCCACTCTATGCATTGATCCGAACATTCGCGAAAGCTACGTTCCCTGTATGCGTTTGCAGCCCAATATAACCTGAATTGGGATCAACGCTGGGTGGATTCCCTCTCGCAGTATCGGAGGGGCTACGCTTAAACCGGGTTACCTCCTGACCGTTGAGCCGAACAACGTAATCCTGCTTTTTTACCTCGATTTCGTAGTGATGCCATTGTCGTGCCGCAAGAGAGATGTTGTTTTGGTAATTCTGCTGTCCTTCGCCGTTCCCCAATGACTTGATTTTATAAATTGCCCCGGTTCTCGCAAAAAATAAACCATCCGGCTCGCCGAAACGCGTATCACCACGTGCTTCTTCATCGATCTGGATTTCAAACCCAGTATGAACCGCAACGAAAGCGGCATTGTCTGCGGGATCGACCGGATCGGGAGCGGGATCAGGCAGGCGCGGATCGCGGAACCGAACGAAGACACCCGAGTTATCGTTGCCATTGCCTCGCGGGTGAGGAAGAAGAAAATCGAGGCGCAGTGTGAAATCCTCAAAGGGTTTTGGCTTGTAGAAGAGCAAGCCCATGCCTTTTTCATTCTGCTGGGCGATTATCGTGCGACCAAACCGGGAGAAAGAACCTCCTCCAGCCATCTCCCAATTCGCGAACTGCGCATCGCTCCCGTCGAATAGGTACGTGAAACCTGGTTCCGATACCATGAGTGGCGGTTCCGGCATCAAGTGATCTCCTAGCCGGCGGACCAGGGCAATGCCTGTGAGCATCGGGTTTGGGGAACCGATGGTAGGAAAGAGTGCGGGTCCAGCGACATAAGTGTTTGTCACATTATGAAAACGGCAATCGGGATCGGTCACCGATTTGTTCGGATCCTCTCCCATTCGCAACGTTCCGGCTTCATGATGTGTCGTGCCCAGGCCATCGCGGCGACCCCGACCGGCCTGATCAGAGAATTTATATGGCAGAACCGTTGCAAGTGAACTCGGATCAATATTCGTCACAATCACATTTCCGTTCTTGATGACATCGATTTTCTGACCGTTGGCAAAGACTTTCGCGACCTCATCCGATGCCTTATCCATCGCATCCCACAGTTCGTAGTCGCGAGAGCTGGGCTGGAGGTTCACAAATGCTCGCCGTGCCTGGAATTCGTCTTTTTGTTGTGGATCAAGATCGAGCGTAACCGAGCTACCGAAGTCACTGTCGTTCTTGGGCTCCATCTCACCGATGCCGCGAATCGTAATGACGACGTGTGTGTCAGTCGCATTCTTGTGTGCATCGAACAGGTCAATATCCGGGATTTTCTTGAACAGCTCAGCTTCAGAATTGGTCCCGTTGGCACCTAGACCTGACGCAGTAATCTGGAAATGGAAGTGCGCAAAGCCATCTGAGGAACCATCGGCCTTCTTGAACTCATGTCGGCCTTTTACAAAAAGCGCCGACGCTTCGAGGGCTTTCACTGTCGGCGGCAGCGCTGCCAGTGCCGCGCGGGGAACTCGAAAATCGACATTCGAGCGTAAATGGGCTATCAGATTCCTGCCGATTTTTCCATCCGTCCCATCCGTCCCAAAGGAAGTTAGCGCGAGGCGAGCGCTCTCGATCGTGCCGAGAGCAATGATGACTTTGCTGTCCGGGGAAACAGGCAGCACTCCTCGCTCGGTAACGATCTCGCTCACGCGTCGCCCCCCTTCGGTATTGACAGTGTTGAGTTGCGTGACGTGGCAGCGTTCCACGACCATTAGCCGTTTTTTTACGTCATCAAGCCGATTTATTACTCCATCGAACGGGGTTTGGGTTGACGCCTCGCGGGCTACCTTCATGAGTAACGGAACAGCGCTGAATTTGTTAAACGGAAAAAACCCGGCGTGGCCCACTTGTCCCTGCACGGCCAACGGTGCTTCAAGTTTTGCTTCATCGCGGAGCTTCTGGATAGAAGGCGGCGGACTCGGCAATTTATCGATGCCAAGCAGCTTGGCCAAATCGTCGATTGTTACTGGAGTGTTGCCATAATAGACTGCGGGATGGTCGGGCAGCAACGCAAGATCATATATATCAGGGATCGAGGAGAGGCCTCCGAACAGCTGTTGCCGCATCGCCCGGTGTAAATCGCCAAAAATGAAATCATTCGTCTCTGTGACGCCGATCTGATCGCTTGATTGCCGGAAATAACCCTTTCGACCATCTGGCAGAACCTTTGCCGTTAAATCGTCGAGCACCCCTTTTGGCCAAACGTCTTTTGGCATTTCTGCGTCAAGCAATCGGGGCGACCAACCACCCCAGTAAATCGAGCGTCCGCCCAGGCAGTAAGCAAGCCCAGGAAAACCGAAAGGATCACTTGAATTCCAGGCAAGGCCCCAGACTTCGCCTTGCAGCGAATGATCCTTGCGGGCGCCAGCGGTATCGAGGCCGAGCATTGGTAGATTCTGCACGTGTTCCGGTAGGAGGAAGGGACCAGCCTCGAGCACGAGAATACGCTCACTGCGCTGAGTGCTTCGGAACCACAGATGTTCAGCAATAGCCGCACCAAATGTGCCCCCGCCAATTATGATGAAATCAAACGGCCGAAGATCGCCTCGGCCAGGCAGCCCGGCAGCGGCACGGGCGTTTGGATCTATGGTAACGAGCGCTTCGTCAAAGGTATTGCAGTCGTAACGTCCGAGAACATCGCGGGTAAAGGCGGTGTTGTAGTCGGGGGCGATAAGTGGCATGGCGGTTTGCTCCTATATTTAATATCCAGAGGATTTTGAATATTCGTAGAATTTTTCTGGTTCTATCGAACAGGACGCCATACAGTTACAGTTCTAGTTCTGATCTCCGCCCAACGATACCCTGGCGCTCCCTGTTTTTATCCTCCGATACATAGCTGTGTTCGACACCATCATTTTATTTCCGTTATTAAACCTAGTTCATGAGCGGCGAATGTCAAGGAAAGGTATGAGCACAACGAGAAGGAGGATTAGCAGTTCTTGAGGTAGAAGTTCAAGTGTTATTGCACAATGGTTTTTGTCTACTGGCGCCGAACTCTGGGAGTAGAAAACAAACATTGGCACCACCGGCTTCAAGGGTATAGAATTCCTTTTCCCGTTTTTCTTATGCCATGAACAAAATCATGCCCAGGCGCCATATCCATTTCGTC
>JBQCGE010000349.1:0-3374 GCA_051955955.1 Verrucomicrobiota bacterium | reverse complement strand
CAGTTCGATACGAAATACATTTTTACCAATGATGAATGAGGGCACATACCATATACCCTACGGGCCTTGGGATGGGTTTTTGCTCTTCGTGGCGATAAACATGCCGCCCCGCTGGGGCTCTGAATTCGTTTTGGCCATCGTTCTATAAACGTTTCGCCCCGCTGGGGCTTGGAAACCTTCTCTGCATCCGCTGGCTATAAACGTTTCGCCCCTAACGGGGCTCCGTTCCCCCAGCGCCGTAGGCGCGACATGTTTATAGAAACGCTTTTGTTCAAATATTCATTCAAGCCCCGTAGGGGCGGCATGTTTGTTTCCCGGGCGATAAACATGTCACCCCTAACGGGGCTCTGAAAAGATTTTGGCGGATGCGCGTTCTATAAACGTTTCGCGCCTACGGGGCTCTGAAATCTTCATTGGAAAATGCCGTTTCTATAAACGTTTCGCCCCTAACGGGGCTCTGAATTCGTTTTGGCGGATGCGCGTGCTATAAACATGTCGCCCCGCTGGGGCTCTGAATTCGTTTTGGCCATCGTGCTATAAACGTTTCGCCCCGCTGGGGCTTCGTTCCCCAAGCGCCGTAGGCGCGACATGTTTATAGAAACGCTTTTGTTCAAATATTTATTCAACCCCCGTAGGGGTGACATGTATGAACCAAACGTCCCCACGAATGCGTCGTTTCAACGACCGCCATCGGGGCTCCATTCCCGGCGTCGTGCCGCGTCATCAAGGCATATCCAATAATACGGCGGGTGGGTTATTTATCTTTCTTCTCCGGTTTGGTGCGTTTGAATTCGACGCCGTCGAGGAAGCGGTTGAGTTCTTCTTCGGTAAAGGCGTTGGGAACCGCCTTGGCCTTGTCCAACTCAATCTGGGAGGCAGCGGTGAGCTGCATCGGGCTGCGGATAATTTTTGGGGTCAGAAAGATCACCAGTTCAGTTTTGGTGCCGGTCTTTGATTTGCGCTTGAACAGATTGCCAAGGCCGGGGATATCGCCGAGGAAGGGAATTTTGCTGTCGGTCTCGGTTTTATTATTTTCCATCAATCCGCCGATCACCACGCTTTGACCGTCCGGGGTCACCACAACGGTATCCGCCGAGCGTTTGTTAATGACCGGCGCGACCACACCGGTGGAGATGGGGATACTTTGCGAGCGGTCCAGGGATGAGATTTCCGGCGAGACGATCATTTCCACATAATTATCCGAGGTGATGAATGGGGTGACTCGCAGGATGATGCCGACGTCCTGATAGGAAACGGTGTTGATTTGATTGCCCACGGTATCAAAACGGACGTTTGAGATGAGCGGCACCTGCTGGCCGACGAGGATGTAAGCTTCCTGATTGTTCCGGGCCAGAATGGTGGGCCGGGAGAGGACTTCCATTTTGCCGTTTTCCTTGATGGCCCGAAGGGTGACCATGAAATCATCCCCGGCCACCTGGTAAATGCCAGCACCGGGCACACCGTAAGCATTGGCCGCGCCTTCCTGAGCCAAACCGCTCATTCCATTGGCGGTGCTGGGAGCGATCGCGCTGAACAGGTTCGTGCCGCCAAAGCGGGTGTTGCCTTCCCTGCGCCCGAAGCTGCTTTCAATGCCGAAATCGAAGTTGTTGTTATAGGTCACTTCGAGGAAAACGACGTTGATCAGGACCTGCGGTTTTGGCTGGTCGAGGTTCGTAATTACCTGCCCGACATATTTGCTGGTCTCTTCATCGGTGATCACGATCAGGCGACGAGTTTCAGGATCGCTCGTCACCAGCGCTTCGCCAACTGTGCCATTGGAATAATAATCGCGCGAGGAACTGCCCACGCCCCCGCCTCCTCCTCCGCCGCCGCGATTGCCGGTGCGCGCGCGATTACCGCCGCCATTGAACTGCGCAAATGCCTGCGGTGCCAAAAGCAACGCGCAGAGCAGAAGTGAGAGGGATCGAACGATTTTGGTCATGTTGAAATGCGTGGATTGAAATTAACGATTGCTATTGCCGAACGCGCCATTGCCAAAGGCGGAGTTACGGTTTTGACCGGTGTTTTGATTTTGCTGTTGTTGCCGAATCCGGTTTTGGAGTTGGCTCGTGTCGTTTTGGGTGTTGCGATTGGCCTGCACGTTGTTCCGCTCGAACATATCGCGCACGACCTGTTCGACCTGCTGCACGTCTGCATTCTCCAGCGAGTAAATGTAAACCTTCTGCTTTTTGGTCGAGTTGGAATCGAGTTGGTTGATGATGCCTGCAATTTCCGGCATCAGCTCGCTCGCGGCACTGATGATAACGGAGGAGGTGCGTTGATCGGCCACGGCCACGACTTTGCCCTTCTTCGTGGAGCGTGAGTCACTGTTGTTATTCGCCGGGTTGCGATTGCCACCAAAACGACCGCCGAAGAACCGAAACCCGCCCTGGTTCTGCTGGTCGTTGCGGCTATCGTCCGGGAAGAGCGTGCTGAAAATATCGGCCACTTCGACCGGATCGGCATTCAGGAGATGAAACACGCGGAGTTCGGTCACATCCACCGCGTTCACATCAATATCGCGAACGAGGTTTTCGATGCTGGGCATGACATCCTCCGGAGCGCTGACCACGAGAGAATTGGTTCGTTCATCGGCCACGGCTGTGACTTTGGAATTCTGCGTTGGGCCTCCCGTGCTGCCCCCTGCATTGCCGCCCCCATCATTGCCGGGGCCACCCCCACGAAAGCCGGGAAAGCCGCCACGGAAAAATTGTCCCCGAGCATTTTGATTTCCGGTTTGCGGTGGCGTGAATAAATCCTTGATCGCCGTGGCGAGTTCCTTGGCATCGGCATATTGGAGCGGAAATACTTTGATGCTGGTGACGCCCGGGAAGTTATCCAGTGCACGGATAATCTCGACCATGCGGCGGATGTGGGACTGGGTATCGGTCAGGATCAGTGCATTGCCGCTTTCGTTTGCCGTCAGCTTCGCAAAATCAGCCATGAGCGGCTCCAAATCCTTCACGATCTGGCCTGCATTGATGTAACGGACGGGAATCACCTGGGTGACCATCTGGTCCGTTTTGGGAATGTCTTTAGGCTCGTTCCCGCTGTGCACCGGCAGGTCCTGCGTACGCGCTTCGCTGGTCTTGACGATTTGGAGTGTGCGACCTTTCTGGATAGCGGTGAAACCATTCTGGTTGAGGATCGTGTTCAGCAGTTGAACCGCTTCATCCCGGCTCAATGGCTGGTTGCTCCAGACGTCCACTTTCCCTTTCACATCCACCTGCCCGGGCAGGATGATGAACCCGGCTGCGTCGCTCAAATAATTGAGCACCATTTCCAGTGGAGCGCCCCGGAAATTCAGGCGCAGGTTGCGCTCGGAATTGCTGGTGGCCCTGGCATCGCTGGCAGGATTGTTCGTGCTGCTCGCA
>JBQCGE010000348.1:0-4683 GCA_051955955.1 Verrucomicrobiota bacterium | reverse complement strand
TCCCCAATCACCTCCCGCTCCTCCGCACCCGCCGCCTGGACTCCCACTTCTGAAACCAGTATTAAAACCAGAGCCAAATTCAGCCTTTGTAATTTACTAATCATTGGTAAGTCCGCTCATTTTGATCGGCAGTGTATTCCGCGATCAAGTCAAAGCTGCCCGGCGCAAAAGAGCATCCGCCCGGCAACTAAAACTCCAGTTATCTTTCATCGACTCGGGCTTATTCAAGTGCGACAACCTGTAAATTGCTTTTACGTTTTTGGAGCTAATTTACACACGCGAAGGAACCCGCCTTTCTCTCGTGCAAATTTAAATTAAAGTTGCAAATGCTTATGATTTAGCCCGATGCGATGCAACGAGAGAGATCCTTGTGAAGATTGGAATAGCGTTTGCTAATGCTCCCCACGAAAAGTCAACAAACCTCCTGAAACGATGAAAAAACAGATATTGGCAGCTCTTGCACTCTCGGCATTGACCTCAACAGCGTTTGCCACCGACATTACCGCAATCTATGGCAGTGGAAATCCTGACAGCGGCTGGACGGCGGCGACGGATAACGGAATCCAACTGGGGCTTCGCGGCAAGAACCGCAACACGGGCGCGACACCTAACGACGGTGCAGGCACTTACAACTTTGCAGTTGGGACGATTTGGAATTACGAATTTTCCATTAACTCCGGAAATAATAACCTGAACGCCTACCAATTCTATTTGGCGGTAGATGGTAATTCTTCCCAGGGCGTGAACTTCACTACTGTCGATCCTTTGGCTTATTGGGGAGACAATTCGTACGGCAAAACCGGCACTTCAACGGCCAACAATGGTCAGGGAGTGGAAGGCACAGCAGCCACCTATGCGGGGCTCAACAATATCGCTCAAGGTTCTCAACGAATTACTTTTGGCGATTACCCTGCTGGCGCTCAGTCTTTGAACGTGGATGGAACATACACCTTCAATCTTTTCGCAACGCGAATCGGTGAAGGTCCTACTGGAACTCGTCTCACTGATCTCAGCATCGACGTGGTTGTCGGAAAAGGTGGCGCTGCCGTTCCCGATGGCGGTTCCTCCCTCGCACTTCTCGGCCTTGGCTTGGCTGGCATTGCAGGTCTCCAACTCCGCCGCAAAGCTGCTTAATTTAACACTTGTCCAAGCTGTTCAGCCCATCTCCTTACGCGGGAGATGGGTTTTTTATTTCCCTCTTCTGCAGTTCACGCCATCGACGACACAGATCCTGCGCCGCATCAGCCCAATTGGGAAAATTGAAAGTGAAACCTTCCCCAAGTAATCTGCCTGGAACAACTCGCCGGCTTTTCATTGTCCTAAAGCTTGCTTTCTGGTCAAAATATCTCTACTATTAATATTCATTTTATGTTGTTTTTAACAGCTTCCTAGTTATACTCCTCCTTATCAATCCGTTCGGGCAGTACTTTCTCCCGGGAAAATTTCGTGGTATCGGTGATGCCTTGTTCTTTGAAATCTGGCCCTTGTTCTCGAGGGACGTTCGGGTGGAGCGAGACTCCCATCGCGCTTCTTTCTCCTCTTCCTCTCCTGCTCTGTGGTTTGCGTGTATCGGTGGTTAAAAGTCCCTGTCATTCCGGAATATTCCATTATACCCGGTGAAAAGTGGCCGTAATTCCACATATTCCACCTAAAATTTTAATGGAATCCACAGCTTCAACTCCGAGCTTTTTTCTACGAACATTTAAAGTATCTTCCTGAATGGCAGGGCTGGCCGAGGAGCTCGATAAATTTGGATCGCTGGCGCAAGTCACCATTCCCGATGTGTGGCAGCAGGAAGCCGTTGCCGCTCTGAGGGGTGGCAAGGATGTCGTCGTTCATGCTCCGACGGGCGCAGGCAAGACCCTCATTTTCGAGCTTTGGTCCAATTTTGGAAAAAACCGCGCCAAAGCGATTTACACCGTGCCGACCCGGGCTCTGGCCAATGACAAGCTCGCGGAATGGCGCGCTCGCGGTTGGGATGTTGGCATTGCCACTGGCGATCTTTCCGAGAACCTCGACGCACCAATCATCGTCGCAACGCTCGAAACTCAAAAATCACGGCTCATTCGCGGTGAAGGCCCCGCCCTTCTGGTGATTGATGAATACCAGATGCTCGGTGATGAAGATCGCGGCCTGAACTATGAAATTGCCATGGCGATGGCACCGCCCGGCACGCAACTGCTTCTGCTCAGCGGCAGTGTTTCGAATCCGCAGGATGTCGTGAAATGGCTGCAACGTCTAGGACGCGATGCCATTCATGTGCGGAGCGACTTCCGCCCGGTGCCACTGGAGGAAATTCATGCCCAACAGCTCAGCTATCATGTTCCCTCACAAATTCGGAATTATTGGCCCCGTCTCGCGGCGAAGGCGCTCGCCGAAGATCTGGGTCCCATCCTCATCTTCGCGCCCCGTCGTCAGGCCGCCGAATCAATGGCCGCGGAGCTGGCGCGCTATTTGCCAACGCCGAATCCCCTCGCGCTTTCCCCTGAACAACGCTCCATCGTGGGCGAAAATCTGGGGCGTATGCTCAAGGCGCGCATCGCCTATCATCATAGTGGCCTGAGTTACGCCGCTCGCGCCGGTGTTATTGAACCCCTGGCCAAGGCAGGTCAGCTCCGAGTAGTCGTTGCAACCATGGGTCTCGCTGCCGGGATCAATTTTTCCCTCCGTAGCGTTGCCCTTGCCGGTGAATCCTACCGGCGCGATTACATCGAACAGCCGATCAAGCCCGACGAAATCCTCCAGATGTTCGGACGCGCCGGACGCCGCGGTTTAGACGAAACGGGTTATGTGATCATCACTGCCAATGGGATTCGCCTGCTCGATTCACACGCGGCGCAGCTCTCCCGCGCCCGCATGGTCGATTGGAACGCGCTGCTCGGATTGATGGCGGTTGCGGCCGATAATGAAGCTGATCCGTTCATTGAAGCCGTTCGCGTCCAGGAACGTCTTTTCACAACGAAGCCCATCGCGCTCGGCATCGAAGAATCGATCAAGCACCCCAGCGTTCCCTGCAACCTCCACACCGATGCCGAACGCGCCCGTCATGTCCGCAAACGCGTCCGCCAGATTTTAAACAGCCAGCATGAATGGCAGGATTACCCGGAGCAACGCGAAGTCCGCCTCGGGGATATTTTCATTCAACAAAGAATCAAACTCGCGGAACCAGTCGACTCCGGGCACCCTCCCAGCCAAAACCTGCCCCGGGATTTTACAACCCCGCAACCCAGCTTTATACTCCGCCCGGTTCTCTCGTATCCCCACGCGATCGAGAAAATCGGCACTGGTCATCTCTGCGTACTCGAAAGTTCAGGGAACGAAAAAATTTACGGACGCAGCATTACTATCGCCGATCGCCTGAACGACGGCCGGTTGATTATCGCGAAATGGATCCGTCGCATGATCAATTGGGCCAGCCGCCAGGCTCCTCCAGAAATTTGGCAAACAACGCTCGCTCCACTGATTGAAAAGAAACTCGGTGAAGCAGGCACACCCGTTGTTCGATTTAAGTTCCTCGAACACAAGGTCATAGCGGAGGTAAGCCTGGCCGAAGCAACCATGCGAGTACCGGTCGATACCCACGGCGTGGCGCTCTACAAGCCAATTGATCGCGATGTTCTGCCGCCCGATTGCTCCGTCTGCTCGCTCGTCCCCATTTGCCGCCAACTCTCGCCGGCGTCCGGCACCGCGCTGCTCTGGCGGCGATTGAAACTGATCGACCCTGAGGGCGTTCCAACGCTGCGCGGCCGGGTCGTCAGCTTTTTTCAACAGGGAGACGGCCTCGCCATTGCCGCCGCGCTCGAAGACGAAGGCTATCCAATTGAAGAGCTCGTTTACGACCTGGCGAACCTCGATGCGGGGTTCCGATTCAGCGGGCAGGATAATCGATGGGCCGGACGTCTTGCGCTCGCCTGCCAGGAACGCTACGGCCTTCAGTCCATTCCCGGTTACCTTGAGAATGGCGTGCCACCGAAGTACGGGTCAGGAGCTGAGCAGGTCGTGGCCGGGGTTCACAAAAACCCGCTTTCGAAACACGAGTGGATCACCGATTTCCTTGGCGGGGGCGATATTGACCGCATCATCATTGAATGGCGCAGCACTCTCCGACAAATCGCCCATGCTCCGCCACTCGACTGGCCGCGTTGGAACGAACTGCAAAAGCTGGCAAGAGATATCCTCAACGAAACCGAGAGCCCCACGCTGACAGATCTTCCGCCACTTGAATATCACCAGACCAAGCGCGTCGATCACCGCCTTATCCTGAAGCGGCACTAATGTTTACCCAAAACGACAATGGTCGCTCCACTGCCACCGAAAGCTTCAGTTGCGAGTGAAAATCGTTCGACATCCGGATGGCGGGATAAAATCGCATGACCGGTGTTGCGGAGTTGGCCGATTCCCTTGCCGTGTATGATGCGCAGTTCACGAATCCCTTTTTGCTGGCAAAGTTCGATGTAGTCCAGGACGAGAGGTTTCACATCGCGAGGACGGAATTGGTGTAAATCCAAAACGCCATCAATCGGGAGCGGCAGCGGGTCAGATTCCGTCTGGTTCTCGGGCATTTCCATGATGCATAACAAAAAAGGACGCCGAAGCGTCCTTTCGCAATTTATTCGTTTCGTTTTAGCTCGCTGAAGCGGGCTCTTCCGTTTCGGCTGCGGCTTTCTGGTTGAACACCAGTTT
>JBQCGE010000347.1:0-3775 GCA_051955955.1 Verrucomicrobiota bacterium | reverse complement strand
GCGATCAGTTTTGATGCAGGCGGAACCCACCTCGAGCCCTGGCCCTCTGTTGGGCTGGTCTATTGCGATGTGGCGCGGTAATTTGGAATCGACTCTGATCCTGCGCAACTCACGGCAGCATTTGGTGGTGCATGGCGTTCGCGCGAACGTTTCAGTTATTCCCGCGAGGATTGGCATTCAGTCGTTCAACTCACGTTCGGCAGGAAAATCACGCGTGAACTATTTGAAGCGATTTACGAGCGCTTCACTCATCCTGAAGTTTGGAGGGTTTATCCCGATGTTGAACCAGCCTTGCGGAAGGCGCGTGAGCACGGATTAAAGCTCGCTGTCCTTTCGAATTGGGATGAACGCCTTGGCCCCCTCCTGCAAAGTCTCGGGCTCCGGAGCTATTTCGATCACCTCCTCATCTCCATCGAGATCGGCTCTCACAAGCCCGAATCAGCTATCTTTAAACATGCGGCACGCGAGATGAAGCTCTCGCCGGATGAAATTCTCCATATCGGCGATAGCGAACGGGAGGACGTATCCGGCGCGCAAAACGCCGGATTCAACGCTGTGAGGGTAAAACGATCAGAGCAGGGGAGAGACCTGCTCCAAATCGTGTCGGAATGGATTTAAAGCTTTCGGTGAATCAACCGAAAGCCACACGCTCGCCACTTTCGCTTGCGGGGGCGCTGAGCTTCTCCTTCACCAACTCAATCGTGCGCTCGACAGTCAAGCCATGCTTTTGGCGCAAATAATCGACGCTGGAGGCGTGTTCGATAAATTGATCAGGCCATCCGATTCGCACGACTGGAGTTTGGATGCCACGGTCATTCAGCAATTCCGCGACGCTGCTTCCATAGCCGCCCGGCAGGACATGATCTTCAAGGGTTACCACCACATCAGCCGCTTTCGCGAAATATTCGGTGGCTGCCTCATCCAGCGGTTTGGTGAAGCGCGGGTTGATCACTGCGGTATCGTATCCAGCCTGGCTGAGTTGCACCGCGGCTTCGCGGGCCAAACGCAGCATGTTCCCAAGGCCGAACAAGGCAACTTTTTTGCCACCGTTGTTCGCGAAATTCTGAACCGTCTCCGCTTTGCCGATTTCCAGGAGCTTGGGCACCTCCTTGATCGGCACACCTTCCGCCACTCCGCGGGGATAGCGAATGAATGTCGGATGTTTTTGCATCGTGCAGGTGAACATCATATCCACGAGTTCATCCTCATTGCTCGGAGCCATCGCAATAATGTTCGGCACGCAGCGGAGGTATGCGATATCAAACAGTCCATGGTGGGTTGGTCCGTCGTTTGCGGAAAGCCCCGCGCGGTCCATGCAGAAAATCACAGGCAAATCCTGCAACGCCACATCATGCACAATGCAATCGTAAGCGCGTTGAAGGAAGGTTGAGTAAATCGCAACCACCGGATGAAAGCCCATCGTTGCCATGCCGGCCGCGAACAGAACAGCATGTTCCTCAGCGATACCCACGTCGTAATAACGATTCGGCATTGCCTTTTCCAGGAACTTTAAGCCAGTCCCGCTCGGCATCGCCGCGGTAATTCCGACCAGCGAACTGTCCTTCTGGCAAAGCTTCACCATCGTTTGACCAAAGACATCCTGGTAATTTGGCGGTGTCCCGACTTTCGTCGCAGGTGCGGCTCCGGTCTGGATATCGTAAGGCCCGGTCCCGTGAAATTTTTCAGGCTGCTGCAGCGCCACGTCGTAACCTTTGCCTTTCACGGTCACGATATGGATCACAATCGGGAATTCGCACGTCTTGGCATACTCCAGCACGCTGATCAGCAGAGGCAGGTCGTGCCCATCGATTGGCCCGAGATACCGCAAGCCCATCTCTTCGAAAATCAAGCTGCTGCCAAATCCGCCCCGGCCATCTCCGCCCAAATTGTTTTGGCTCGGTTCCAGTGCCACTTCGGTGACGGCTCCCTTGAGCGCTTCCTCCGCTTTATGTCCCAGCCGCACTGCGATATCGCCCTTGGGCAGGCGTTTCACCAAAGCCCCAAAATCCTTTTGCAAGCGATTGTAACGCGGATTCGTAATCAGCTTGTTAAGATAACTCGCGATTGCACCGACGTTTTTGGCGATGCTCCATTCGTTATCATTCAAAATGCCAATGAAGCGCTTGGTAGTGTGCGCGATGTTATTTAATGCTTCGAATGAAATGCCATTGGTCAAAGCCGCATCACCAAAAATGGCCACGACATTCTCGTCACTGCCGCGTTGATCCCGAGCCGCAGCCATGCCCAATGCCGCTGAAAGGGCCGTCCCCGCGTGTCCGGCGCCGTAGCAATCATGAATGCTCTCGCTGCGCAATGCGAAGCCGTTCAATCCATCAGTCGTGCGGATCGTGTGAAAACGACTTTTCCGGCCAGTCAGCAGTTTATGCACATAAACCTGGTGGCTCACATCCCACACGAACTTATCGTGCGGCGTGGAAAACACCTTGTGCAACGCCATCGTTAGTTCCACCACGCCGAGATTCGGGCCGAGATGGCCGCCATTCACGGAAAGCTTCGTGATCAACTCCTGCCGAATTTCCTCCGCCAACTGGTTGAGCTGGGGCAAAGTCAGTTTCTTCAGGTGCGAGGGATCATCAACCATATCTAGGAATCGGCTCATATCAGGATTTTTGATTTAAACAGCTATGGGCAAAAATGTTCAATCGGTGAATTTAAGGAAATTATAAACCTACTTTTGAATTGTAAGCGAGAAAATCTGGGTTATTCGGGAGAACCCTGGGTCGAAAATGGCTTCAAATTGAACTGGCCCGCATTGTTCCGTTCCAATTCCTGGATTTTCAATTCCGCTGCCTGCAATTGGGATTGGCAACTCCGGGCGAGGATTGTTCCCTCTTCATATCGGGCCAAAAGGGTATCCAACGGCAAATCGTCGTGCTCCATCGCTTCCACAATGGACTCGAGCCGTTTCAACGCTTCTTCAAATGGTAAATTGACTGCCGCCCCTTCCCGGGCGCGCTCGTCCTTCACCGGCTTCACCATTCCGTGACACTAGCTGAATTGAACCGCTTGTCTAGCACATCCGTTGCTTGATTCACTCGCCTAAAACGCAGCTCGGCAGCCACTGAGCGGTTTTTCCGTTTGCCACTATGCCCTGACCTCGGTAGGTTCACCCCCTTAAATTCGTAACGTATGTTTCAGCACATTCGCAAACATCAGAAATGGCTTTGGATTGTCATCAGCGGAGCCGTTATTATCAGTTTCGTTTGGTACTTTGGTCCAAGCCAGCGCGCCGCTCATGAAGCGGGTGGGGGAGGGAATAGCGTTGTGGGCACCATTGATGGTGAACCTATTTCCTATAACCATTATGCGAATACTCGCAAGGAAGCCATTCTCCAATACCTCTTTAACTATGGCGAATGGCCTGTCGATAATGAAGTAACTCGCCAGCTTCGCCCGATTGAGCGCGAAACACGCACTCGCTTGCTCCTGATCGATCGCCTGCAGGATTACAACATCAAGGTCAGCGAAAAGGATGTTGCGGATTGGATCGCTACGGTCTTTCAGGACCGCGAGACGAAGCAATTTCATAAGGAGTTTTACGACCGGTTTGTTGCTCAGCTCCCTCCGAAAGGGTTGACCGCCGAAGATTTCCGACGTT
The DNA here is from genome assembly GCA_051955955.1 of Verrucomicrobiota bacterium. Classification (GTDB taxonomy): domain Bacteria; phylum Verrucomicrobiota; class Verrucomicrobiia; order Limisphaerales; family SXQI01; genus DASVNK01. Next base: position 156 of record JBQCGE010000347.1, on the reverse strand, counting down.
ACGCGGAGCATCAGGTTGGCATCATGCATTTGGCTTCACTCGCCGGCGCGCCAGGCAAGTTGGTCACGCCGCAGGAAGCGGAACAGGAATTTCGTCACATGCACGAAAAGGCTGTCAGCGAAGTCGTCCTGTTTAACTCATCCAATTACTTTTCCA
>JBQCGE010000346.1:0-3476 GCA_051955955.1 Verrucomicrobiota bacterium | reverse complement strand
AGTTCGGAAATCGCGAGCGTTATCCGCTGCCTCAGCTTGTTCTGCTTGATTTAAAAATGCCGAGGAAATCGGGACTGGAAGTGCTCGGGTGGATTCGCTCCCAACCGGAATTGAAACGCGTCGTTGTGATTGTTTTCACCTCCTCACGCCACGATGAAGATATCAATCGCGCTTACGATCTCGGCGCGAATTCATACCTGGTAAAACCTGTGGGGTTTGATGCGCTTCAAACGATGATTCAAAATATTCTTCATTACTGGGGTGAGTTAAACATCATGTCGACTCGTTAAAAATTATGGGCTACGCGCATTCAAATCATACTCGTCGGAAGTTCCTCGGCCATTCCGCGCTCGGGCTTGCCACGCTCTTTTTTTCAGCCTGTAAAACAGTCCACAACCAGCAAACCACTCCATCATCTCCCCCGCCGGGCCTGGGTGTTGCCCCTTCCCAAATCATCGATATTCACCAACACACGCATTATCATGGGCGTTCCGATGCGGACCTGCTCCATCACCAAAAAGTGATGGGCGCAACCACGACAGTTCTCCTCCCTGCCGGACTTTACTACGGGCTGGATGCTGATTGCGGCCGCAACAAGACCTGTCTCGACATCGTTCAGTCTCATCCCAGGGAATACCGGTTTTTTGCCAATGAGATGCCGTATTTAAAGGAAGCCCAGCAAGTCATTACCGATTATCTCAAGAAAGGTGCGATTGGGATTGGCGAACAAAAATTCCGCATCACTTCCGATTCCATTTACATGGATAAAATCGCCGGAATCGCCGCTGAATATAATGTTCCGATTTTGTTGCATTTTCAGGATACCGATTACAACGTTGATTTTGACCGGTTCCACAAAACATTAGAGAAATATCCGCGGGTAAACTTTATTGCTCACGCCCAAACGTGGTGGGGTAACATCAGCAAAGGGCACAACCCGCGCGTCATGTATCCCAAGGGGAAAGTCACTCCGGGTGGTTATAGTGACAAATGGCTTGCTGATTATCCGAATATGTTTGGCGATCTCTCCGCAGGCTCGGGCTTGAATGCTTTAACGCGCGATCCCGAGTTCACGCGCGGTTTCCTCGATCGACACCAGGATAAACTGCTTTTCGGGAGTGACTGCGAAGACACGGTGGGCGAAGGCCCAAAATGTATTGGTTCGCAAATCATCACGGCAGTCAGGACCTATGCCCCGAATCCCGCGGCCCAACATAAAATGCTTTACGCGAATGCCAGCCGATTGCTCCGGATCTCGTGAGCTTGCTGGAAATTATATCCGTTCGAAGTAGCGCATTTTCTCCCAGTCTGTAACGGAGTTATTGAACGCCTGAATTTCAAGTCTCCCGGTGTGAGCATGGAATTCAACAACCTCATCGCCAAACGCTTGACGCGCTAATTCGCTTTTCTCAAATAAACCTACCGCAGCCTCCAACGAACTCGGCAAGGCTTTTAACTGCTCGTCCACATAAGCATTGCCGCGATAATCCTCCCCGCAATCCAAATCCTCGCGAATTCCCGCCATGCCAGCCGCCAGTGTGGCAGCAAACGCGAGGTACGGATTCGCATCCGCACCCGGCATGCGATTCTCGATGCGAAAACTGTTACCTTTCCCAACGACCCGGAATCCCGCCGTCCGGTTATCATTGCTCCAGGCCATTTTAGTCGGCGCCCAGCTGCCGGGCTGAAATCGTTTGTAAGCGTTAATCGTAGGAGCGAAGAAATAGCAAAGTTCAGGCGAATACTTCAGCAACCCACCGAGGAACTGTCGAAACAGCTTCGTCGGCCCACCCCGTTCCGCATCCCAAAATCCATTCTTTCCATCTCGCCACAAGCTGGCGTGAATGTGGCAACTGTTCCCCGCTTCGCTCATGGAGGGCTTGGCCATAAAAGTAATGGAGCGGTTTTGTTGGGCGGCTATTTCCTTGATCCCCTGTTTGAAAACAGTGTGCATATCGGCGACCTGGATCGGTTCGTTATACACAAAGTTAATTTCATGCTGGCCGCGCCCCCACTCTCCTTTGCTCGACTCCACGGGCACGTCAGCAAGTTGCATCATGTTTCGCGACTGCCGGAATAATGCTTCATCCCGCGCCGGTTGCATGGTGTGATAATCAATTCGGTAATCGCTTGAAGGAACCAGGTTGCGATAGCCCGCAGCAAAAGCTTCCGGATAGGAATTGTTGAACAGGTAAAACTCCAGTTCACTGGCGATTTTGCACACGTATCCGCTCTCACCCAGAGTGTTCACCTGGCGCTGCAGTGTGGACCGGGGAGCTTCCGCCACCAATTCACCGTTTTCCCGCCGAAAATCACAAATCACCAACGCCGCTCCCGCCTGCCACGGCAACAGCCGAATGGTGGATAAATCCGGGCGCATCTCAAAATCACCAAAGCCCGCCTCCCAATTCGCCACTTTGAACCCGTCCATTGGGTCCATCTCGATATTGACGGTCAACAGGTAATTGCACGCGTGCGTTCCATGATCCAGGACTGATTCCAAAAAAAACCGGGCGGCAAATCTTTTTCCCACAAGCCGTCCAAATATGTCTGGCACAGCCACAACCACGGTATCGATCTGCCCCTCTTCAATTCGAGTTTTGAGTTGGTTAATTGTCATTTTCGCTCCTGTTTAATCAGCGATATAGATATTCTTCAGTTCGGTATAACCCTCCAGCGCATGCATCCCAAGGTCCCGACCTATGCCGCTCATTTTGAATCCGCCAAACGGCGCTTCCACATGGACGCTGTTGTTGCAGTTCACGCTCAAAACACCAGATTCAACCATGCGACAGATTCGCAGTGCCCGGCTCAAATCATTCGTCCAAACCGACCCGCTCAATCCATAGGGTGAATCGTTCACTTCCCGGATCAATTGATCCTCGCTTTCAAAAGCGCGAATGCAGGCCACCGGCCCAAAGATTTCTTCGCGCCAGACCCGATCTTCCAACTCCGGTTCGGAAATAATGGTCGGCTCAAGGTAAGCCCCGCGATCAAATGGCCGACCCCCGCCATGCGCGATTTTTCGTCCATCATTTTTTGCGCTCGAAATAAACTCCTCCACACTCCGCCTTTGAGCTTCGGAAACCATAGGCCCCAATTGTGTCGTCTTCTCCTCTGGGTCTCCAACCACAAGTGCAGAAGTTGCAGCTTTAAATCGCTCCAAAAACTCTCCGTAAATTTTTTTCTCCACGAATATTCGGCTTCGCGCGCAGCAATCCTGTCCGGTATTCGCAAACACGCTTCCGGGAGATTGCGACGCCGCTTTCTCCAGATCAGCATCAGCAAAAACGATGTTTGGTGATTTTCCGCCCAGCTCAAGCGAGACTCGTTTGATGCCTTTGCTCGCCAGGGCCATGATTCGGCTCCCGACTTCCGTGGAGCCGGTGAATGAAATTTTCCGAACCAATGGATGAGTGACGAGCGCGTCACCGACCCTGGAGCCAGAGCCCGGCAGGACCTGCAACACTCCTTCC
>JBQCGE010000345.1:0-6237 GCA_051955955.1 Verrucomicrobiota bacterium | reverse complement strand
CTTTGAGGTGGTGAATATGAGCACGCTCAAACGCAAACTTTGGCGTGACCTGTTTCAGGTTAAAACACAGGCCCTTGCTATCGCTTTGGTCATCGCATGTGGCGTGGCGTCAATGGTCATGTCATTGAGCACCGCGCGATCTCTGCGGACGGCACAAGCAGAATATTACGATGATTACCTTTTTGCAGACATTTTCGCACATCTAAAGCGCGCACCGAATGCGATTATCCCCCGAATTGCTCAAATGGATGGTGTCGCCTTCGTCGATACGCGCGTCGTGGCGGATGTTACTCTGGACATTGAAGGTATGATTGAGCCTGCCGTTGGCCGGCTCGTTTCTATTCCAGAGAGTTCCCAGTCAGGACTTAACCGCCTGCACCTCCGTTCAGGTCGTCTTCCCATGATTGGACGCGCCAACGAAGCGGTAGTCGGAGAAGCATTCGCAAAGGCTCACCGGGTTCGAGAAGGTCACAAAGTAAATGCGATTTTGAATGGCCGCTTGCAGAAGCTTGAAGTCGTGGGAGTGGCACTCTCACCTGAATACGTTTATTCGATTCGACCAGGCGATATTTTTCCGGACGACAAGCGATTTGGCGTTTTTTGGATCAATTACCGTGAGCTCGCTTCCGCCTTCAACATGTATGGCGCATTCAATGATGTGAGCGTGCGGCTCTCTCCAGGCGCCAATCCAACTGCGGTGCTCAGGAGACTCGATTCTTTGCTTGCGCCCTATGGTTGTGAAGGCGGTTATCTGCGGTCCGACCAAACCTCGCACAAGTTGATTACTGATGAATTAATTCAACTCCGCGCCATGGGGCTGATACCCTCCGCCATCTTTCTTGCAGTCGCGGCAATCATTTTGAATGTGGTTTTAAGCCGATTGATTGCGACACAGCGGGAGCAAATCGCGACGTTAAAGGCGTTTGGTTATTATCGGCAGCAGATCCGCGCTCATTATTTGCAATTCGCCGGCCTCATTATTATCGGAGGCATCGCTATCGGTTTGATTGTGGGGTTTTACATTGGACGAAGTCTCACCGGACTCTACACGCGCTTCTTCAGATTTCCGGAACTCCATTTTCAGCTGCACCCAGGAGCAGTTGCGGCCGGAATAGTCTTGAGCACAGTCACTGGACTGTTTGCCGTCTGGGCAGCGGTAAGGCGGGCTACACTCATGCAACCAGCTGAAGCGATGCGGCCGGAACCGCCAGCTCGGTTTCGTCCAACTACCCTCGAAAAGATCGGCTTGCACCGTCGTCTTACACAAATCTCCCGTATCGTGTTACGAAACATTGAGCGACGTCCATATCGGGCCCTCGCTTCAACATTTGGGCTTTCTCTCGCCCTGGCTATCGTCGTGGTTGGTTCATTTGTATCGGACATCATCGATTATGTGGTTGAACTGCAGTTCTACAGAGCACAGCGCTTTGAATTGAATGTGGCGTATGTGGAGCCGACCAGTCGCGAAGTCCTTCTGGAACTCGCCTCGCTGCCGGGAGTCCTCCAGGCCGAGCCTTTTCGCGCCGTGCGTGCGAAACTCTCTCGAGGCACTCACTCCCGCAGATTAGGAATTCTCGGCTTTGACGAAAATTCAAGCCTGCATCAATTGATCGATGCGAATGGACGTGTTATCCGCCTCCCCGTTTCTGGTTTGATCATCTCCGCCAAACTTGCCGAACTGCTCGAGGTGCAGATTGGAGGAAGCGTCCAACTCGAAGTTCTGGAAGGAAAACGGCCTAATGTCACTGTTTTGGTTTCAGATGTGCTGCGTGATGTGACTGGGACATCTGCCTACATGCGCCTCTCAGCACTCAACGCGCTTCTGGATGAGGGACCATTAATATCTGGTACATGGCTCAGGACGGACTCGGCTCGGAACCCTAAGTTGTTTCGAAAGCTAAAGGAAACCCCTCGAATCACGAGTATCAGTTCTCAACGCGCCGCCGTTCGTTCTTTTGAAGATACCCTGTCTGCCAACATGCTCCGGATGCGCCTGTTTAATATCTCTTTTGCGATCATCATCGCTTTCGGCGTGGTCTATAACTGCGCTCGCGTTGCACTCTCTGAGCGAAGCCGCGAACTCGCCACCATGCGCGTCCTTGGCTTTACCAAACGGGAAGTATCGGGAGTGCTCCTGGGTGAAATCACAATACTCGGCCTGACAGCCATTCCATTTGGCTTGCTCGCGGGGCGGGGGTTGGCTGGGTTGGCAATCGCGGGCCTTGAGACAGAAAGTCAGCGCTTTCCTTTAATCATTTCATCCGCCACTTACGCCTTTGCCATTCTGATCGTTTTTGCCGCGGCTGCAATTTCTACACTGATAGTTCGACGTCGAATGGATCGACTCGATCTTCTTGGTGCACTAAAAGCGAATGACTAAAATGCATAAACATTTTAAAACCCGGATCACTTGGGGAGTGCTCATCTTATGCGCGGTTGCAGGACTTGTTTATGCGTTTTTGCCAAAAGCCCTTGAAGTGGATGTTGCGCCGGTGACTCGAGGGAACCTTACAGTGACCGTAAATCACGAAGGTAAAACTCGCATCAAGGAACGATATATCATCTCTTCACCACTGGCGGGAAAAATGCAACGAATTGAATTGCGGGCTGGCGATCCCGTCCTCGCTGGTAAAACCGTCATTACAGAGGTGGAACCGCTCGATCCAGCGTTGTTGGATGAGCGCACGCGTATGCAGGCCGAAGCTCGCGTTAAAGCCGCCGAAGCCGCCTTTTCCAGAAACGAATCCCTTCTGGAAAGGGCTCGCACCGCATCTGAGTACGCGGGGGTGGAGTTGGAGCGTGCCCAGGCACTTTTTGAGAGTAAATCCATCTCCCACCAGGAACTGGACAATCTCGAAGAAAAGAAGCGCTCTGCCGACGAAGATCTAAAGTCCGCTGAACACGGCGTGCAGATTGCAAAGTATGAACTCGAGCTTGCCCGCGCTGCGTTGCTGAGAACCTCTCGCGATCGCCAAATGGTTTCGGATGAATGGAATTTGCAGATTTTTGCCCCTATCTCCGGAAAGGTTTTGCGCGTTTTGCATGAAGATGCGTCCGTAATCGAAACTGGCACCACTCTGATCGAGGTTGGTGATCCCTCAGAATTGGAGATGGAAGTCGATGTGCTTTCCACAGATGGGGTGAAGATACGGCCAGGCGCTCGAGTCATAGTCGAAAATTGGGGCGGACCAGAATCCCTTGAGGCCCGGGTTCGCCTGGTCGAACCTGCGGCGTTTACAAAAGTATCTGCGCTCGGAGTCGAAGAGCAACGAGTCAATGTTATTGCGGATTTCGTAGGAGACGCTTCAAAAAGGTCAGCGCTGGGCGATGCTTATCGAATCGAGGCTCGAATCGTTATAACGGAGTTGACCAATGTTCTTAAAATCCCATCTGCTGCGCTTTTCAAACTGGGGGACGACTGGCAGGTCTTCCGCGTTCAAAATCACCGTGCCCATTTGCAACAGCTTGGTGTTATCAACATATCCGAGAGCGAGGCTGCTGTTACGGGCATTGAAGAAAACTCATCGGTCATCATTTATCCGTCCGACCGAATAAGCGACGGTAAGAAAATTGCGAACCGCCAGAAACATCGATGAGATAAGTTCTCCATTTCTGTGGCGCAAAATCGGGTAGCCTATTGCCAAAATACACACAGCGAACCACTCTCGCCGCGTGTTTATTAAGGAGTTGAATTATGACCACCACGCACCTCCATCTTCTTCTGAATCACGTCCCGGTACTCGGCACCGCGATTGGCCTTTTAATTTTATTGATGGGGTATTTCCGAAAGAGTGACGAGTTGAAGAAAACGGCTCTCATTCTTTTTATACTGGCCACTTTGGTTGCTGTGCCCACTTATCTGACGGGAGAACCTGCGGAAGAAGCGGTCGAAGGCCTTCCCGGGGTGACAAAAGCGGTCATTGAGAAACACGAGGAAGCAGCAGGTGTAGCATTCACCGGGGTTGTTGTCCTTGGAGTGTTGAGCCTCGGTGGTCTGCTTCGATACCGCCAGGGCAGAATGCTTCCGCCATGGTTCACTTCAGCGACAATCGTTGCATCCCTAATTGTTTTTGGTCTGATGGCATGGACGGCTAATCTTGGCGGCCAGATTAGACACACCGAAATACGGCCATCGAGTGGCCCCTTGGCTTACCCGTCACAGCACTGAGTAATCAAGCCTACATTATGTCCGCGACGTTTTCGTTTTTGAGATACCTGGGCGAACCGTGAGACAAATCAGCCGTGAAAATGCGGAGTCTCAGCATTACGCGACAATGCCTGCACCGCCAATTTCTGGAGTAAAATAAAGCCGGGTATCGTTGACCTGAGTCAAAGTTGGAAATATCAGGCCCGGGTATCAATTCTGTGTGATGCTCGACTGCATACCAAACCCTGCTGTTCATATTGTCCGATTGATCCCAATCCTCGGTGGGACGGGACGAAGTCATTGCGTTGACGCGACACCGTTTTAGCAAATGTTCGGGATAAAGGTTCTCTTACACACGCGAGATTTCTCCACCAAAATTGATTCGGCTCAATAAACGGAAATATGCTTATGTTTTGTCAAAAATAGATGCTTCATCCCTTGATTATACAGGGCGGAATGGGTGCCGGGGTCTCCAACTGGCGTCTCGCGCGAGCGGTATCGCAGGCCGGACAACTCGGCGTTGTTTCAGGTACCGCTCTGGACGTTATTCTCGCTCGCAGGCTGCAAGAAGGTGATGTGGGAGGCGAATGCAGGTTGGCCTTCGCGAAATTCCCAATACCCGAAGTCGCCGGCCGCGTACTATCCCAGTATTTCATTCCGGGCGGAAAACCTGCGGAGAAGCCGTTCCGCTCAATACCACTGCCTTCAATTCGCCCAAACTCCTCCTCGATTGAATTAACCATTCTCGCCAATTTCACCGAAGTTTTTCTCGCGAAACAAGGTCATCACGGAATAGTCGGGATTAAGTACCTTCACAAAATCCAACTGCCGACTCTCCCTTCGCTTTTTGGCGCCATGTTAGCCGGAGTTGACTACGTCCTGATGGGCGCCGGAATTCCGATTTCTATCCCCGGGATTCTAGAACGCCTCGCCAGAGGCGAGCCTGTTCGATTAAAGATTGATGTAGAAGGCGCCGGCTCAGAGGAATTCTATTCCGAATTCGATCCTCGCCAGTTCATACCGAAATCCTGCAAATTAAAACGCCCGTTTTTCTTCCCAATCATTTCTTCGACCGTTCTCGCGTTGACTCTTGCTCGCAAAGCTACCGGCAAGGTGGATGGTTTCGTGGTGGAAGGGGATTCAGCTGGCGGCCACAACGCACCTCCACGAGGTGCCACCCAACTGAGCAGTCGAGGTGAGCCCATTTACGGACCACGTGATGCTCCTGATCTTGAAAAAATTCGCAGTATTGGCCTGCCTTTCTGGCTGGCCGGATCTTATGGAACACCTGGCCGGCTGGCTCTGGCGTTAAAGGCGGGAGCCGCGGGTATCCAGGTCGGAACAGCCTTTGCTTTCTGTGAAGAATCCGGTATCGATTCAAAGCTCAAAACCGCTGTCCTTCATGCAATTTCAGAAGGGAATTTGGACATTTTTACCGATCCGCTCGCTTCACCAACAGGTTTTCCTTTCAAGGTTGCACGCCTGGCTGGAACCATTTCCGAGCCGACAATCTATGCTGCTCGAGAGCGCGTCTGTGATCTGGGATATCTTCGCCAGACCTACCGAAAAGCCGATGGAACAGTTGGCTACAGATGCCCCGCCGAACCAGAAAATCAGTATGTATCAAAAGGGGGAGCACTCGAGGATACGATTGGTCGCAAATGTGTTTGTAATGGCCTGCTCTCTACAATCAGTCTTGGACAGGTTCTCGACGAGGGCGAGATCGAACCTGCGTTAATCACTGCGGGTACTGACGTCTCCGGCCTTGGCCGTTTATTCTCGGCTGAACGAACATCCTACAGAGCAACCGACGTTATCGCTTATCTACTGGGTCAATCCGACTAGTCGACCGAATTGTAAGTGAGGTCAGGTTGCAAAACTAAAAACCAAAACGAATTCCTACGTGGATGAGAGGCCATGGGTCCTCGACACGTGAAACATTGCGGTTCTGTACCCTTGCGAAAAAAATGGCGAATCGAGGTGAATTAAATGGCGAGACGGGAAACGCGCAAAAACGATGCTGAAGCTGTGCAAAGCTGATGCATCTTAAATGTATGCCCCCTCGTAATACTCGGTTGCCTTGATTGTGA
>JBQCGE010000344.1:0-2687 GCA_051955955.1 Verrucomicrobiota bacterium | reverse complement strand
TGACGCTTACAAGAGAAGAAGGTTATATTCTGGCGATGAAATACTCGGGGGCGGGAACAAAGCAGTGGGAGACGATTTATAACGGGCCCGGCAATGGTTCAGATTACCCGGTCGCGATGGCACTCGACCAGACCGGGAGCATTTATATTCTAGGCGCAAGCACAGGAATTGGAACAGGGATGGACTTTGTCGTGGTGAAGCTGGTGGAGAATGTTCCTCCGCGACTACAAGCTTTCTCAGGGTCGGAATTGCTTTGGCTTTCGTGGAGTTCAGCAGCGACGAACCTTGAACTGGACACAACCGAAAGTCTTACCCCGCCAGTGCTGTGGCAACCGATGCGTCCGGACCGGGTTCAAGAAAATGGCCAGTCGGAGATTTTCGTGAGCGACCAAAATCGGAGACGGTTCTTCCGCTTGCAGGAACATCCATGAATGGTTGCCACTGGATCCTTAAAGCGCGTTTAGGCGGGTGTTAAGTAAAGAGTGAAGCTGAGTTTACGACCTTATCTGGAATCGCGTTAAGACGCACCTGCGCGGATATGGTAAATTCCTAGCGTTTGCTCGTTTTCAGCTTCCGGAATGTGGCGAATCCGGCCAATGCGATGCCGCCAATTAATCCGTAAGTTTGTGGTTCAGGGATGGGGACGAGTTGGCCGCGGATTTCGGGGTCGGCGAAGGAGGTGCTGATGGTGATGTACCAGAGGCCGGAAACGAGTTGGCTTTCCTGGGTGGGAATATCGTATGGACTGCCGTTGGGATTCGGGATCAGGTGTATCCCATTTTCGTAAATCCCTCCATACGTGTTGCCCAGCTTAGAATATCGAAATGAGAGGTTGGTGATATCATAGAGAAGAGGACCGGTGCTATTCTCATCGGCAGGCCCATGAATTTCGATGCGTTCGAAGCCACCCACCAACTTCTCAAAAGTAAATCCCAACAGCAGAAAGGGTTTATCATCATAGCTGTGATAAATGATGCCCGGTTGACCGATACGAGTATTATCTTTGCCCGTACCGGTAGTCTCGACCGGATTCGGCACCACATTGGCGCCGCTCATCTTCACGCCCTTGAACTCCATCTCGAAAATTGCGCCGTGAGTTGAACACAGGAGGAAAGCCAGGAGCAGGTATTTCATAGTGAGCGTAACTGATTTAACTCTCTTAGAGTAACCTGCGGCAACTGAGAAGTGCACTTTCATATTCATTCCCGGGTGTTTTTTTTGAATTTTCGGATTGTGGCGAACCCAGCCAAAGCGATGCCAGCGACCAATCCCATGGTTTGTGGTTCGGGGACGGGAACGAGCTGGCCGCGGATTTCGTCAGGACCGGCGAAGCTGCTGCCGACGGTAATGAACCATTGGCCTGAGAGGAGTTGTTGCTCCTGGGTCGGGATGTCATAGCCGCGATTATTCGGATTATCCGTGAGGGTGATCACGTGGCCGAAGACGCCGCCGTCGTGGCCATTGGCGGTGTTAGGGTTCACAAGTTGGGTAAGGTTGTAGAGGCGTTGAGCGTCCCCGTTTTCATCGGCTGGGCCGCGGATTTCGGCGGTGAGGAAATTACCGACCAGGTCGGTGAAACCGTTTTGGTCGCCCCAGGCGAAATTGAGGTAAAGGCCATGAGTCTGGTCGTCGTACGAGATGCCGGGAATGGGGTCGGGAAAGCCGACGATTTCCCCGCCTGTGGCGGTGGTGAGGATGGGTGTGGGGCGAACGTTTGCCCCGTTCATGCCGCCACCGGCAAAATCGAATTCGAAAATCGCGGCCTGAGTCGAGCAGATTGCCCCGAGCAAGATAAGATACTTCATGGTGAATCCGAAATGGATTTAATGCTGGGTGGATTAGGCCTGTCAATTTGCAAATTGTTCCATGGCAGAGGTTCGAGAGGTGTGGAGGATAAAAATTGAAATTTTGTTTTTTGGAATTTCCGGCTAGACTGGCTGCATGAGGACAGCGGTTTATCCGGGGAGTTTCGATCCAATTACGAATGGGCATTTGGATGTGATCGCGCGTGCCTCGAAGCTGTTTGACCGAGTGATCGTGGCGGTGGCAATCAATGACAGCAAAATTCCGCTATTCAGCATGGAGGAGCGGCAGGATTTGGCGGAACTGGCGGTGAAACCGTTCAAGAATGTGGAGGTGGATACTTTTACAGGGTTGCTGGTGGATTATGTGAGCAGCAAGGGGGGCGAGGCGGTGATCCGGGGGCTGAGGGCGGTGAGCGACTTTGAATTTGAATTTCAGCTCGCGTTAATGAACCGGAAGCTGAATGAACATGTCGAAACGATATTCATGATGCCGAAGGAGACGTACACGTTCATCAGCTCGCGAATGATCAAGGAAGTGGCGCGGCTGGATGGCGATGTGAGCAGTTTCGTTCCCAAACATGTCGAGGCGGCATTAAAAGCGAAATATGCCGGCCCTCGGGAAACCTTAACCGTTTAAGAATATGCCGATTACAGTCAATGTCAGGCACCTTGAGGAAAAAATTGTAGAACTCAAGGGGGAGTTGAGCACGCATGAATTGGAGATCGAAAACGTGGATGAAATGGTGCATGCGGAGCAACCGATCAAATATGATTTAACGGTGGAGCAGAACGGGCCGAACCTGTTGGTGAGCGGGAAGTTAAGCCTTATTTTAGATTGTGAATGTGTCCGGTGCCTGAAACCATTGCGTTATCCGATTGTGC
>JBQCGE010000343.1:0-5350 GCA_051955955.1 Verrucomicrobiota bacterium | reverse complement strand
AGTTACTGAAAATGGTTACGAGCGCGACAAAATGCTGGGTCTGTGGTGCGAACTCCTGGAAGCTCTTCAAGCCTTCCACGCTGGGTGATTCCATTACGCCGGATGATTTCAAAATTACCGATGCCCACTATGGCCATACGGGCAGAATCGAGGAATGCCAGGAGTGCGGGTTCAAGCAATGCGCCGATATCGATTCGGTGCTGAAATTTTACGAATCCCTGGAAGATCCTGCTTACGACGAAGGGCGTGAGCAGCGAGGCTTGCAGGCACGTAAAATTTTGGAGGCGATTCTGCCTTACAAGAAATCTGGAACCTTGCTGGATATAGGGGCCGCTTCAGGAATATTGTTGGAGCAGGCGGCGCGTTTAGGGTTCGAGGGAGTGGGAGTCGAGCCTTCCAGACATCTGGCTAAACGCGCGGTGGAAAGCGGGCTGAATGTTCACCTCGGCATTTTTCCGCATCCTGAAGTGAAAGGACCTTTTGATGTGATCACCCTGATCGATGTCATTGAGCATGTGCCGAATCCCATCCAGGTTTTGAAGGACATTGCGGCGCATCTGAAACCGGACGGGGTGGGAGTGGTCACGACCCCTGATGTCCAGTCGCTCGTTGCGAGAATTCTCGGGCCGCGCTGGTGGCATTTCCGCGTGGCTCATATCGGGTATTTCAACCACAATACCATTTCGCGAGCACTCCAGGAAGCAGGCCTGGAGGTGGTGAAGTTCACGCGCCCGGCGTGGTATTTCACATGGGAATATGCGGCGGAACGGGCGATGAATTACATGCCCAAAGCTGTTCGATTTAAACTCCCGGCTTCGGCGCGGGACCATACCATCCGAGTGAATTTCCGTGACTCCATGCAGGTAATTTTCCGGCGGGCAAAAACAGACAAGTAAAATGGCACCGAACACAAAATCTTCGACAGTGGAAACAGAAGTGGAACCGGTGATTTCACGAGGGGGGGCAACCCTCTCGGATTATATCAAAATCGCGCGGCCGGATCATTGGACAAAAAACCTGTTCATTTTGCCGGGCCTGTTCCTGGGGAAAATGGTGAGCCATGCACCGCTGCAATCGCTGCTGGTGCCGTTGATTCTGGGAATGGCGGCCACATGCCTGATTTCGTCGGCAAATTATACAATCAATGAATGGCTGGACCGCCATTTTGACCGATTCCATCCCAAGAAACGGAGTCGTCCATCCGTGAGCGGCAGGTTATCGGGGACGGGAGTTTATTTAGAATATGCATTATTGATCATTGGTGGGATGGCCCTTTCATGGCTGGTGAATCCCGGTTTTACGATTGCTTCGCTGGTGTTGCTGGTGATGGGATTTCTTTACAATGTGAAACCGTTTCGGACAAAGGATCGCGTTTACATGGATGTGCTTTCCGAGTCCGTAAATAATCCGATCCGCCTTTGCATGGGATGGTTGATAGCCGTGCCGCACTCGGTTCCACCTTCGAGCATCCTGCTGGGATACTGGTTCGGAGGGGCGTTCCTGATGGCAGTGAAGCGGTTGGCGGAATTTCGAACCATTGGGGACCAGACCGTGGCTGGATTGTACCGGCAATCATTCAAACGCTATAATGAAAAGAGCCTGCTTGCTTCATCGGTGTTTTACGCCATGGCGGCAAGCTTGTTCCTGGGTGTTTTTCTTGTAAAATATCGAATCGAACTGATCCTGAGCTTTCCACTGATAGCGGGCCTTTTCTCCTGGTACATCCGGATGGGATTGGACGAGGATTCGGCTGCGCAGCATCCGGAGAAACTTTTGCGCGAGCGGAGCCTCATGCTTTACGTCGTGCTGTTGACGGTCGTGATGGCGGTTCTGTTCATATTCGATATTCCCATCCTGCACAGCCTTCTGAAAATCACGTTTCCGGAGCTTTGAGTTTGGAAGTGAACATTCCGAAACTGGAGTGGGGGCGATACAAAGCGGTTCTGTTCGATGTGGATGGAACGCTTTATAACCAGCGGGAAATGCGTCGGAGGATGGCGATTGAACTTGGGCTTCACCTTGCAGCAAATCCCTTTCGCTGGAAGACCGCGATTATCCTTTCCCGGTTTCGCAAGCTGCGGGAGGAACACTTCGAGCGTGAGGAGGATTCGCTGGAAGCAGCTCAATACCGGTGGGTAGCCGAGGCATTGAATATCCCGGGGGAGCGGGTGCGGGCGGTTGCGGAGGAGTGGATGTTGCGACGTCCATTGAAACATTTGCCAGCCTGTCGACCGCCGGGATTAGTCGAACTTTTCGAACGGTTGCACGGGCAGCAAATCAAGATTGGAGTTTTCTCGGATTATCCTGCGAAGGAGAAACTGGCGGCTCTTGGTCTCCGGGCGGATGCGGTCGCATGCGCGGTGGATCCGCATGTGAACCGACTGAAGCCTCATACGGCCGGTTTTCAATATCTGGCAAATACGCTTAAAGTGCTGCCCGGTGAATGTTTGCACATTGGAGACCGGGAAGATCGGGATGACATATGCGCGAAACGGTTTGGCTGCGAGTCGCTAATCATTTCTGCGGCGGACGCCATGGAAACAGGGGTGGCAGGGAGTTATGACCTGCTCTTTCCAAATAACAGGAGGGAAGCCAAACTTTAAACATGCGGCAGCATATTGAGGAAATTGCGATTTCGACCCGAGGCCGCGGGTTTTACGAAATAACAAACCAGGCCGAGACAATTGTTCGCGAGCAAAAAATAGATCGCGGACTTGCCACCCTGCATCTGCAGCACACGTCCGCTTCGCTGTTGATCCAGGAGAATGCGGACCCGGAAGTGCGCCGGGATCTGGAGCGTTTTTTTCAGCGGCTTGTGCCCGATGGGGATAAACTGTTCCGGCACACAGCGGAAGGTGAGGATGACATGCCCGCACACGTGCGAACCGCTTTAACGGCGGTGAACCTGAGCATCCCGATACAGAGCGGGAGATTGACGCTTGGGACCTGGCAGGGAATTTACCTCTGGGAACACCGCTTTGAACCGCACCATCGGCGCGTCACGATTCACTTGATTGGTGAGTGAATGCGTGGTTGGTTCGTTGCCAATGAATAGTGAGCCCGTCCTTCAACTCGATCTGCCAGCTTATTGTGGGAGAATTGGTTTTAAAGGGGAGTTGGCACCGAATTACGAATGTTTTCGCGGACTGCACCTTGCCCACGCGAGCAGGGTGCCTTTTGAAAATTTGGATGTGCTGCTGGGACGAGGGATTCGGATCAATTTGGCGCGGTTGCAGGAGAAAATTGTTGGGGAGTATCGGGGCGGGTATTGCTTCGAGCAGAACGGGCTTTTCTCGGCGGTTTTGGAGCAGGTCGGCTTTTCGGTGACGCGGCTTTCTGGACGGGTGCGGTTTGGGAAAAAGGAGGTGCGTCCGCGAACACACATGGTAATGAAGGTCGATATTGAAGGTCGTTCCTATCTTGCGGATGTTGGTTTTGGTGGACTGGGCCTGTTGGAACCGATACCGCTGGTTGCGGGGGAAGAATTCTCTCAAGGCATTTGGAAGTTCAGGCTGACCCGTGAAGACGATTGGTGGGTATTGCAATCGTACTTCGGAAATGAATGGGGGGACCAGTACTGCTTCGATCTTGAGCCTCACTTGCCCGTGGATTATGAGCCGGGGAATTTCTATTGCTACGGGTATCCTGATTCCATTTTTCGACAGACGTTGATTTCCCAGAAATCGGAACTCAGTCGACGGTTGATATTGAAAAACCGTGAGTTGATCGAGTTAAGCAACCAGGGCGAAACGAAGAGGTTGATCCCAAGTGACGAGGAGTTGCTGCAGGTTCTGCAGGATCAATTTGAATTGCGGCTGCCTGCCGGGACGCGGTTCAACGTGTGACTTTGCTGCGGAATCGAGACAGGAAACAGGGGTTCCCCGATTGATAAAGATGATAAGCATTCGATAATGCTCAATGGGAAAAAAATCCCTACCAAGGAGATTATCGCATGTATCATCATATTAAAAAACTCATGTACACAGTTCGGGTGGGGACGCCTGACCCGAAATTTGGGCGCATGTTGCTGGAACAATTCGGCGGCGCGAACGGGGAACTTGCGGCGGCGATGCAATACACCATCCAGGGCTTCAACTGCGAGGATGTGAAGCGGAAGGATTTGCTGATGGATATCGGCACGGAGGAACTGAGCCATCTGGAGATTATCGGCACCCTCGCCCGCATGCATCTGAAGCCGACGAAGACTTCAAGGGAAGCGGCCGAGGCGGACCCCTTGATCGCGATTGCCGGGGGCGGAGGCATTAACCTTTTCAATTCACAGGGGAATCCCTGGACAGCGGATTACTTGAAAATCGCCGGAGAACTGGACGTTGACCTGCGAAACAATATTGCGGCTGAGGCTCGGGCGAAGATTGTTTATGAGCGGTTGATCGATTTTTGCGATGATCCGGATTCGGTGGACGCCCTGCAATTCCTGATGACACGGGAAATCACCCACATGAAAGCTTTCATGCTCGCGCTGGATAGCATGGGCAAGGATCCACTGGAAGTTGGATTGATCCCGCCAACGCCAGAACTCGTAAATCAATATTTCAACGATTCAACGGGGGAAAGCGATTACGGTGAACGCGACGAGCGAGGGCCGTGGAATGAAAGCGATGGAATGAGAATTGTGGAAGCGCCCGCCAAGATGGAGGCAACCGTGACGATGGAAGAAGTGACGAACGAAATTAAGAAAGCAAGCGGGACTTCACGAACAACCAGCTCCAAAAAAAGCCAGCCGCGCTCGAAGCGAATACATTCTGATAGCTCTCGGTAAAGTTTCCTAAGTGAGATCGGGCAGGAGGAACCTACGTGATTCGTCCTGCTCAGACCTGAATTTTCAAGACAGGAGTCGTTCTCTCCAGACTAATTCGCGGCACGGGTTTTGATTTTTTCGAGTATTTCGGTGATGGCCTGATCTTTGGGGCGGGCACCCTGGCTGCCTTTGCCGTGGAGACGGAGGCTGACGGCGCCGGCTTCCATGTCCCGAAAGCCGATCACGAGCATGGTGTGAACCTTGGCTTCCTCGGCCCGGAGGATCTTGCCATTGATTTTATCGGCGCTGAAATCGGTCTCGACCCGGACCATTTGGGAACGGAGTTGATGGGCGATTTCGGAGGCGTAAGCGATCAGCTTTTCGTCATCACCGATGGTGAGAACCCGGACCTGCTCCGGCGCGAGCCAGAGCGGGAAATTGCCCGCGTAATGTTCAATCAGAAAGCCGATGAAACGTTCGTGCGTGCCGAGCGGGGCGCGGTGAATGCAGAGCGGAGTTTTCTCGGTATTGTCCTTGTCCTTGTAAACCAGGCCGAAGCGCGATGGGACGGCAAAATCAACCTGGTTCGTG
>JBQCGE010000342.1:0-4597 GCA_051955955.1 Verrucomicrobiota bacterium | reverse complement strand
ATCCTCGAGCACGTTCCACATCAACCTGACGACCTACCCCGACCTCAAGGTCGAGGCGCTCGCGGTGAGCGGGCCGGATGCGTCGGGAACCTTCACGGCGAGCTGGAATACGGCCAACCGGGGCACCGCGCCAGTTGCAATCCCATTCAAGGAACGCTTGTTTGTCAAAAATACGCGGAACAACTCAGTTCTTTTGAATATTGAGCGGAACGTTACAAACGCAATTGCGGCAGGTGCTGTCCTTGCTCAGAGCGCTACAATTACGGCTACAAACGCGGGCCCTCACCAGGTATTAGTCACGACCGATTCCTCGGGGCTTGTCTATGAAAACAACGCATCCGGTCACAATGCTGCTGAATTAAATACGTTCGAATCAGCATTCACCATCCTCGCGGATTACAATATTACGCTAGCCGCGAACCCGAGCCAGGCTGGCTCAGTCACTGGCGGCGGAAAAGTGAAGGAGGGTTCAAGCGTAACCGTCAAAGCCACTCCAAATACAGCACAACTCCCCTACTCCTTCCTGAACTGGACTGAAAACGGGACGTTCCAGAGCGGTGCAAGCAATTACACCTTTACGGCAACGAAAGATCGACAACTAGTGGCGAATTTCGTCCTGCCTAATTTCCAGGTCACTGCGGCGAACAATCCTTCCACCGCTGGTACGGTCACGGGCGCTGGTTCATATGCCTATGGCGCAACCGCAAACCTGAATGCGTCACCTGCATTCGGTTATAAATTCACGAACTGGACCGAAGGGGCAACCGTGATTGGTGTGAATCCCTCCATTTCCTTAACCGTCACGAATGCACGATCTGTGACCGCAAATTATGCTGAGGCGAATCTCGTGCATGTGGTCACAACCGAGTCATCTCCCTCAGGCATTGCCACAATTACCGGGGCTGGCATTTATAACAACGGCCAATCCGTCGTGGTTACCGCCCCTGCATCAGTGACGAACAACGCGACCATTTATACCTTTACCCGGTTCACCTTGAATGGCACTGCCTACCAAACCAACCGAAGCTTTACCGAATCGTTTACCACGACTGATCCCACAAACATGGTTCTGGTGGCGGAATATGGCAGCCGCAGCCAATTCCCATTGGTTACGAATATTTTTGCCAACTATAACAACCCGGTACCAGCCACAACGAACCTGCAACTTACGTTCCAGTTCAATCGGGCAATGAAGACTTCACCGGAACCGACTATTCGCATGTCGAACACCATTTCCGGCGCAAGCGCGCCAGTAGTTCTCACAGGTGGAACATGGACATCGACTGTTAATACAAATGACACTTACCACACGAAAGCGATCGTGGTTTCGACGGGAATGGACGGCACAAATCGCGTCTATATTTCTGCCGCGCAGGATTTGGATGGCGCGGCGACTCGCGAGACGAACGCGTATAATCTTGTGCTGGATGCAACTTTCCCGGTGATTTCCAATATCAAGGTTGAACCCGGCTCGGGTGCCGTGGTGGTTACCTGGAATACGGACGAACCCTCAAGCTCACAAGTTGAGTTTGGCCAAACGACCGCTTACGGACGAAGAACCCCACTCAGCATCAACCTGGTAACCAGCCATCGCGTCCTGGTTTCCGGTCTGACGCCGCAAACCGGTTACCATTTCCGTGTGTTGGCACAGGATAAAGCAGGAAACCTTCGTGCGTCAGCGGATGGTTCCTTCACCACCTTGCCCGCTCCGGACCTCCTGATTTCCGGCATTAACTTTGCGCCTGGCGCATGGCAATCCGGTTCGGCCATTACAGTCGGCTGGACCAATAGTAATGTCGGTGTCGGCCCCACGAGCGGCTCATGGTACGATCAAATCACGATTAGCAATAAAACCACGGGCAAAATCCTGGTACAGGATTACGTCTTTTACGACAATTCCCGCCTTGGGGATATTCCGTCCGGTTCAGTCAAAACCGCGCAATATAACTATGTTCTACCGGAAGGACCGGATGGCGCTGGTCAAATTGAAGTTTCAATCATTACGGACTTCTATAACAACCTGATTGAAAGCAATGGCTCCAATACCGCCGAAAGCAATAATAGTTTCGTTCAGGTTAAATCCTCGGTAATTCGCAGCTATCCTGACCTCCAGGTGCAGCAACTCGCCGCCTCTCCAGGCACGATCCAATCCGGAACACAGGTCACCCTGACCTGGAACGATGCGAACAGTGGCCAGGCCGGTGCGTCTGGTTTGATCCAGGATAGAATCGTTGTGCGCAACAACACCAGTGGCGAAACCCTGGTCAATACCGTTCTGGGTTATGATAGCACAGCCGTTGGCAACGCCCCGATCGGCGCTGGGGAAACCCTCCCGCGTTCTTATAAATTCACTCTCCCGGATGGGTCACGTGGCGCGGGGGATTTGGCGATTGAAGTTACAACTGATATTGGAAACGTTGTTTATGAATATAACGCCTCCAATACAGGGGAAAATAATAACAAGGCAATCCTGGCCCTGAACTCGACCCTGGCGACTTATCCAGACCTGACGGTGACGAGCATTTCCGCTCCTGCAAGTGCCACCGCCGGTCAGACAGTCCAGGTCACATGGGCGGTGCAAAACCGCGGCGCAAAAGCGGCAACCGGCCCATGGGTCGATCAAATCTTCCTCTCAACGGACACCGCAATCGGTGGTGATCAGTATGTTGGCGCAGTTACCTTTAATGACGCCATTCCCGCAAACTCCTCAGTCCAGCGCACCAACACCATTACCCTGCCCTCATTCGGGACTGGCAATCGCTGGGTTGTAATTCGCACCGACGCGGCGAATGCAATCTATGAGTCGGACGAAGGGAACAATCTTTCAATTGATGACCAGGCAATTAATCTGCCTTCAAACCTCATCTTTACTCTCTCCCGTCCATCCGTGCCGGAAAGCTACGGCGCGAATGCAGTGCGCGGGACCATCACACGCAATAGCGGAACTGAAAACGACCTGACCATTTCGCTCACCAGCAGTGATCTTTCGGAGGCGACCGTTCCAGCTACCGTGACCATACCTGCCGGCCAAACTTCCGTTTCGTTCCCAATCGCGGCAGTGGATGATTCGATAGTGGACGGCACTCAAAACGTGGTGATCACCGCGAATGCGGCTGGAATGTCGAGTGTCACAGCAAATCTCGCGGTGACCGATGACGACTCGGCTGTTTTGACGATCTCGGTCAATCCCGCTGTCGTGCGCGAAAATGGTGGACCAAATGCAGCCCTCGGAGCGATTACCCGAAATACAGCCAACACCGAGGCTCTCACTGTTTCGCTCGCAAGCAGCGACCCGGCAAAGTTGACGGTTCCAACGAGCGTCATTATTCCAGCCGGCCAGAATGGCGCGACCTTCCCGATTGGCGCTGTCGATAACGCATTCCCGAATCGCCCCGCGCGGATTACAATTTCCGCGTCGGTCACTGGGTACCAAAGCGTTCCCGCAATTGTAGATGTTGCAGATGATGATTCACCCACGCTGACATTAACCCTGGACAAAGCCGTGATCTCCGAAGGCGCTGCGAACCCGGCGACTTATGCGACGGTAACGCGCAACCCGGTAACGAGCCGGTCATTGAATGTCCTGATCCATAGCGATACAGAATCCGCCGCCAAGGTTCCCGTTTCTGTGGTTATTCCGCCGGACCAGGCCTCCGTTTCGTTCCCGATCACGGCGATTAACAATGATCAAGTGAACTTCCCGCAGGAAGTGCGGATCATGGCTTACACAGCGGACTACGTTTTTGAAACTCCGCTCGATGAAGGCGCAGGTCTTGCCATCCTCACGGTCACTGACGATGACGGTCCCACATTAAAATTGACCGTCGATAGCGAATTGATCAGCGAGCGGAGCAGCACCACCGGGCGAGTCTTCCGAAATACCCCGACCACCAATGCGCTCGTTGTTACACTCACGAGCCAGGATACTTCTGAAGCGAGCGTGCCGGCCAATGTCACGATTCCAATAGGCCAGGCCTCCGCCACATTCACGATTTCAGGTGTTGTGGACAGCCTTGCGGACGGAATTCAACCCGCGAATATCGTTGCGTCCGCTCCCGGCTATACCTCTGGCCATGCGAAGGTGAACGTGTCTGATATAGATCTTCCTGATTTGCGCGTGACGGAAATATCCATTCCAACCAACGCGCTCACGGGCGGAAGCGCGAACGTCTCATGGAAAGTCAAGAATGAAGGCCTCTCGACGGCGGTTGCTCCATGGATTGACCGTGTTTACCTCTCCTCAACCCCAGATGGTGCGAACCTGCAATATGTGGGCCAGTTCATCCGCTCATCGGACCTTGCGGTTGGCGAATTCTACGAACGCAGTGCGACCGTGCTCCTGCCCACCACCCCGGGTCGTTTCTACCTGGTAGTAGTGACCGATGCGGTGAATGCGGTAACTGAAGGTGGCGAGTTGAATAATACCACGGTCACCTCCGGCGTGATTAATATTGAACCGGCCTATCGCGCCAATGTTCAGGCGGATATTGAGACGACGCTCGCTGGCACTTCCATTCCGCTGCACGGCCAGGCTTTCAAGACCGGCTCTGGTTCCCCTGCTCCATTCGCGCTCGTCACGGTACGAGTCAACGTCAAG
>JBQCGE010000341.1:0-12747 GCA_051955955.1 Verrucomicrobiota bacterium | reverse complement strand
CGTAGGACACAAAACGTATGGCTCGAGCCGTTCCAAAAATGGATTTTGACCGCTAAAAGCTTGGGTGAAAATCGCGCCTTCACATGCGCTAACTGAGAAGAGGCTTTTCGCACTCGAAATCTTCGGCTCGAACTTGGTCCTCGACAGCATAAAAGCCCGTGGTTATTGCGTGAAACCGTGGTCGCTACTTGTCGAAAAATCCTCAACTGGAGGAATGGTGGGTTGGCAGGGACTCGAACCCTGGACCAATGCCTTAAAAGGGCACTGCTCTACCGACTGAGCTACCAACCCCCACTTGAGGCGTTAGGAAACGCGCGGCGCAAAATAGTCTAACGCCCTGCGCATCGCAAGAGTTCAGAGTAAAATTTTTTCGAAAAACGCGCAACTGTTCGGAAATTCAAGCATTCCTTCATTCATTTCCATTGCTTTGCGGTGACTTTCAAACCGAGTTTGGATACGATTCACTTGTGATTTGGAAGTTTTTTATCTGCGCGGTTCTGGGGGCTTTTGCGGTTTTTTCAGGAGATGCAGCCGAGGCGGCTAAAACGATGCGTGTTGATTATTTTCACACTGGCAATGCGACTGAGGAGATATTTAGCATTGATCAAATCTATATCGAGCCGCTTCCATGGCCTGGTAATCCCCACAAAAAAGTTGATCAGACAAATCTCGGCAAATATTTCTTCGAAGTCCGGGACCGCGAATCGAGGCAGGTTCTTTATTCACGCGGATTTAATACCATCTATGGGGAATGGGAAACAACGGACGAAGCCAAGTCAATCAATCGCACGTTTTCCGAATCTTTCCGTTTCCCAGCACCGGAACACGCCGTCGAAATTGTGCTAAAAAAGCGGGATTCGAAAAATCAGTTCGAGCAAATCTGGAAACTGGACATCGATCCCAAGGATATGTTCATCAACCGCGCATCATTCAATTCTCCCGCTCCTGTGATTGAATTGGAACGGAATGGTTCTCCGGAGGAGAAGGTCGATTTCCTGATTCTCGGGGATGGCTATACTAAAGATGAACTCGAGAAATTCGAAAAGGATGCCCGCCGCATGCTTGAGAAATTATTTGCAACGTCACCCTTTAAGGAACGCCG
Organism: Verrucomicrobiota bacterium; assembly: GCA_051955955.1. Lineage (GTDB taxonomy): Bacteria > Verrucomicrobiota > Verrucomicrobiia > Limisphaerales > SXQI01 > DASVNK01. The sequence goes on along the minus strand of JBQCGE010000341.1, from coordinate 11,645 downwards.
CAAGGATTTCAACATTTGGGCAATTTGCCCACCCAGCGCTGAATCGGGAATATCACGCCCGTCGCTTGGCATTTATCGCGATTCTCCTTTGAATGCGAGTTATGATGCCTTTGGCTCTGAGCGGTACGTCCTGACTTATAATAATCAGGGGTTGCGGAAGATTGCTCAATTTGTTCCGTACGAATTCGTTGAAATCCTGGTTAACAGCCGCACGTATGGTGGCGGCGGAATTTTCAACCTCTACAGCACGGTCTCAGCAGATAGCGCACAAGCCGCTTACATTTTTGTACATGAATTTGGCCATCACTTCGCCGGATTAGCGGACGAATACTACACTTCTCCAGTGGCGTACACTCTCGATCCGAACCGTATCGAACCCTGGGAACCGAATGTGACCACTCTCCAAAACCCTACTGAAATAAAATGGAAGAAGTTGCTTACGCCGGGAGTGGAGATTCCCACTCCGTGGAACAAAAAAGAATATGACGATCGGCTCCGGGAGTATCAAAAACGCAGGACGACTCTCCGTGCGGAGAAAAAATCCGAGGAGCAGATGGAACAATTGTTCCGGGAGTTACGCGAGTTTGAAATCCAGTTCTTTGCCGCGGAACCCAATAAAAATGAGGTCGGCGCTTTTGAAGGAGCGGATTATCAGGCCACCGGGTTTTATCGACCCCAGCTCGATTGCATTATGTTCACCCGCAGCCCGGAGTTTTGCGCGGTGTGTCGGAGGGCAATTTCCACCGTAATTGATTTGTACAGCGGCAATTAACTCCAAGTCAGAAAAATCGATAGGTTGTAGCCGAGCTGAACGACACCACAACAGGTTGTGGCATTTCTGATTTTTCCGCTTTACAAACGACGATCAAACTGGCTTACTTCAACCGACATGTACCTCAAGAGTTTGACTGCTCTCGGTTTCAAGTCGTTCGCGGACAAGACGACTTTGAATTTCATGCCAGGCGTTTCGGCCATTGTCGGCCCAAACGGCTGCGGAAAATCCAACATCTCCGACGCGATCCGTTGGGTGCTGGGGGAGCAGTCAGCCAAGGCGTTGCGCGGGGGTGAAATGGCCGACGTCATCTTTAACGGGACCGATTACCGTAAACCGCTGGGGATGGCTGAGGTTTCGCTGACGATTGGGGATGTCGATACCGAACAGTTGAAGGCAGCGGGGGTGGATGTTGAGTTTAACGAAGTCACCATCACGCGCCGGGTTTACCGGGATGGGGGCAGTGATTATTACATCAATAAAGTCCCCTGCCGGCTAAAGGACATTCAGCAGCTTTTCATGGGCACTGGGATGGGGCGGACGAGCTACAGCATCATGGCCCAGGGAAACATCACGCAGATTATTTCCAGCAAACCGGATGACCGCCGGATGGTGTTCGAGGAAGCCGCGGGAATCACGCGATTCAAAGCGCAAAAAAAAGAGACCCTTCGCAAACTGGAACATACGGATCAAAATCTTCTCCGGGTTGCAGACCTGATCAAAGAAGTCAAACGCCAGATCGGCTCTTTGCAACGGCAGGCTGGCAAAGCGCGTCGCTTCAAGCAGATTGCAACGGATCTCCAGCATTTGGAAACCCAGCTTGCCCGCCATCAATTCGATGTGCTTCAGGCTGAAATTGCGGAGCGACAGGAAGGTCAGCAAAAGCTCCAGTTCGAGGCGGAAGCCTGTTCGGAAAGTGTTTTGCGCGGAGAAAACGAGGTGCATCAGTTGCGCGAACAACTTGCGGAACTGGAGCAGGAACTTCACACGGCGCAGCAATCCGCGATGGAGTTGAAGTCGCAGGTCGAGCGCAATGAAAACCGTATTCATTTCAACCAGGAGCGTTTGGGTGAATTGGATAGCCAGAATGCAAAGGCGCTTAGCGACATTACGCAGGCGGAGGAACGTCAGGCCGCAGCGCGGGAAGAACTTGAGCAGGTCACTGCCCGGTTGAACGAAAGCACAGTTAAGCTGGAGGAACACCGAAAGAACCTGGAAGAAAAGCGAAATGCGTTGCAGGCGGTAGAGCGTGAACTCTCAGCGAAACAGGAGGAATTGCGCAAAAGCCAGGCGGATCTTTTCGCAGTCACACAGCAACTCACTCGAACGCGGAATGAAATCAATGCGCTAGACCTGCAAAAGCAGGGAAATATTGTCCGTGTTGAAAAACTCGCGGCGGAACAAACTCAGTTGCAGGAGGAAAAGGCCCGGCTGGAAGCACGCCTGCAGGAGTTCACGAATAATTTCGAAGCGGAGAAGCTTAACATCCAGACCAGCCGCGGCTCGGTTGAGGAACGACAGGCCCGTTTGCGGGAGTTGCAGAACGAACTGAACAAAGCCACGCAAGCGCTGGATCAACTGCTCCGGCAACAGGCGGAGAAGCGTTCGCGTCTGAACGTGCTTGAACAACTTCAGCACGATTACGAGGGCTTTAGCGCGGGGACACAGGCCATTCTCAAAGGAACTCAGGGTGTGGTCGGTTCTTTAACCGATAAAATCCGCGTTTCAGATGCCAGCATCATCCCGGTCGAAACAGCGCTCGGGCATCACCTGCAACTCGTGCTGGTTGAGCAGCCACAAGTTGCTGAGTCGATCATCACTGCCCTGAATGCGAACAAAAAAGGGAAGGCTAGCATCGCTTCGCTGGAACTCTGCCTTGGCGCGCAGGAAGCATTGCCAGAAATCTTCCCGGCAAATGTCACGCCCCTGCTCAACCTGATTCAGGCGGAAGAGACCATTCTTCCATTACTCCGAAGATTGCTCGCACGCACCTGCCTTGCTCCTGATCTGGCAACGGCCACCCAGGCCTGGCGCGAGTCGAACGGCTATTTCGATTTTGTTACCGCAACTGGAGAAATCCTGAGCCGCGCCGGAGTTTACACCGGCGGTTCAGCGAATGCCCAAAACAAACCTTCCAGCTCTGTCCTCGCGCGGAAAAACCAAATTGATGAACTGCACGCGCTGCTCGCACAAGTGCAGGAGCAGGTAAATGAGGCGAGCCGCCAAAAAGGAGCGATCCAGAGCGAGCAAACGGCATTGCAAGCCAGCCTCGAACAGGCTCGAACGGAATTGCGGACCCAGGAAGTGGCAATTGCCACACGGCAGGGTGAGTTCAACGCCCTTCAAAGTTCATTGCGCGGATTGACTCAAAAGATTGAGTCGGTTGGAAACGAGTTGAAGCGGCTCTCCAGCCAGGAACAGGAAGGCGATGAAAAGCGGAAGGCAATGGCCGATAGAATTGCCGAGTTCGAATCGCGCGAAGGCGGGCTGCAGCAACAGGTCTCTGAATTTACAAGCCAGCTTGAGGGACTCCGCCAAAACCGAGAATCGGCAAATGCCACGCTCACGGAAACGAAAGTTGGTCTGGCCACGGATGAACAACTTTGCTCTTCGTTCAGGCAGCAACAAAATGGATTACAGCATCGTTTGCGCGAGATCGAGCAATTGCTTACGGCAAAGAAAAGTGAGGTGTCGTCCTTTGTCACTCGCCGCGAACAGTTCCAATTGGAAATTGAAGCTTCCCGCGAAAAGATTGGCGCCCTTGAACATGACCGGGAGCAGGTAAATAATCGTATTGCAGATCTCTCGACTCAAAAGGAAACACAGGAAGGCGAAATTCTCGGGCGCGAAGAAACCTTGAAGGATCAGCGCCGACGTTTGGGCGAGTTGCAACAAAAACGCTCCACTATCGACGTTGAACTCGCTCAAAAACAAATGGGCGTGGAAAATATCCGGCAGCGCATGCAGGAGAAGTATCAGGTCCGGATTGATGATGTCCGGAGCGAGTGCATCACCATCACAATGGCTGATGAAGGCCCTGCGAAGGTGGAGACGATCACGCCGCAGGAGATGGCAGATCGTGGGATGGCGACGGATTGGAATTCAGTTTCCGAGCAGGTTGCGTCACTTCAGAAACGGATTGAAGAAATTGGTCCCGTGAACCTGGTGGCGATTGAGGAGTATGAAGAGACGGAGCAGCGTTACAAATTCCTTACTGAACAGCATGATGACCTGGTCAAGGCCAAGGAACAATTGATGGAGGCCTTGAACCAGATTAACTCGCAAACCAAGGAGATGTTTGCGGAGACCTTTACCAAAATCCGCGATAACTTCCAAAAAACGTTTGTTGAGATTTTCGGTGGTGGCAAGGCTGACTTGATCCTGACCAATGAAGGTGATGTGCTTGAAAGCGGAATAGATATCGTGGCACGTCCACCCGGCAAACCATTGCAAAGCATTTCGCTGCTTTCGGGTGGTGAGCAGACTATGACCGCCGTTGCGCTGCTCTTCTCAATTTACCAGGTGAAGCCAAGTCCCTTCTGCATTCTGGACGAGTTGGATGCGCCTCTCGACGAATCGAACATCAATCGGTTCATCAAAATTCTCCAACGGTTCCTGCATCATTCACAATTCGTCATCATCACGCATAACAAACGAACGATTGGGATGGCGGATATTCTTTACGGCGTGACGATGGAAGAACATGGGGTGAGCAAAATCGTCAGCGTGAAATTTCACAAGAAGGATGAGCAATCGGATGGAGGTAATCCTATCGTTCCGATTAACAGCGGAATCACCTCAGTCACGACAAACAGCAGCCCGGATAGTGCGGCGCAACAAACTTCCATCAATGCCGGAGCAAAAAATTCTTCATCAAAGCCTGAAAACAAAATGGAGGAAGCGGCTCCACCGGCGCAGGAGCATTCTGAAATGCCGGTTCAGACGGAAAATTAAGCCATGCGACTCGGCATCATCAATAGTGCTTTTCAACAGGTCGGAATGGACACAGTTACCGGCCTCAAGCATATCTCGCGCATTGGTTTCGATTGTGTCGATATTTTCACCGAAGCGGTTGGTATTTCGCGCAAGGAAGTTTCAAGTATTCGCAGGACCACTGAGAAGTTAAACCTTCCGGTCATTTCACTGCCGGTGGTCGCGGTTGGCTTGATTGATTTCAATGATCCAGTTCGCGAGTTCCATGTTGAACGCTGCGAAAAATACATTGATCTCGCGAAAGAGCTTGGGGCCAAAAACATTCTCCTCGTTCTGGGCGAATATATCTGGCAACGCGAAGTCATTCCCCCTGTCGCCCAATGGCAGTGGGGATTGGAAACTTGCCGTCGGCTGGGTGATTACGCTGCAAAACGCAAAATTGATATCGCGCTGGAATTGGAACCGTTTCGGTTAAGCCTGCTAAACAATGTCAGCGAAATGGTGCGTTTCATCGACGAGTGCAATCACCCCCGAGTCCGTGCCAACATCGATATCAGCCATCTCGCGCTTTCCGATTGTAGTCCATCAGATCTTCAGGCGCTGAAAAATCGCGCCATTCATGTGCATATCAGTGATTGTGATGGCAAGGTGCATGGCGATCTGCCGCCTGGGCGTGGTGTTGTTAAATTTGCTCCGTATTTACAAGCCATCAAAGAGTTGCATATTGATGGGGTCGTCTCGATCGAATTGGAATATTCACCGGAACCGGAAAAAATTGTGCAATGGGTGGAGGAAGCATACCACGAAACAAACAAGCTCATGCAACTCGTCGGCCTGCGCGACGAAATGCCTGCGCGCTGAGTCCTGTCCCTTTCGCGGTCGGGTTGAAATCGGCGCCGCGCCTTTATCAACTTAAAATCACTCTAAAACGGAGTCGTCCGGCGATTTGGCGCCGCATCCTCGTGCTCGAGAATACGCCGCTCGACCTTCTCCATTTAATTATTCAAAGAACGATGGGGTGGTCGAATGTTCATCTTCATGACTTTGTCATTGGGAAAGAATTTTATGGCGATCCAGCAGTTGATAACGTGCTCGGTTTCAAAAACGAGTGCGATTATATCCTGGGCGATTTAATCACTGATGCGGGCCAGGTATTCACTTATGAATACGATTTTGGTGATGATTGGGAGCATGAACTTAAGCTCGAGAAAATCACTCCGCAAAAGCGGGATTTGACGGTCCCTTTCTGCGTGACAGGAGCGCGGGCCTGCCCGCCCGAGGAATGCGGCGGGATCTGGAATTACTACAAGCTGCTTAAGATTCTAAAGGACAAATCCCATCCTGAGTTCAAGCAAACCCGGGAGTGGTTCGGTTACGAATTTGATCCGGAAGAATTCGCTCGGGACCCAATCAACAAGTCCCTTTCCGAGCTTCGAAACTTATCGGAATTTCCCTGCTAACCTCGCATCACTCACAAATCGGGTTCCTTGCGAAGGCGTATTCCTCCACGATATTGCCTGCAATCAAATGCTCCTGAATGATGCGTTCCAGAACCTCCGGATGGCAGGAGTGGTACCAGGTTCCTTCCGGATAAACGACGGCTATTGGACCATGAATGCAAACGCGCAGACAATTCGCTTTTGTTCGATAAACAAGCGGCTGAGGCCCGCCGAGGTTTAATTCCTTCAAGCGGGATTTCAGAAATTCCCATGCGCGCAAGCCTTCTTCCCTGGAGCAACACTTCGGCTCCGTTTGATCTGCGCAAAGGAAAATATGCCGTTTGTATTTGTTTAACCCGAGCGATTGGGCCGCTTTGGCGAGGTCGATTTCGATATTGCTATTCACCAGCTTTTTCAGTTGTCGGGGGGAATAATGTCACGAGCTTCTCCTGGACGGAAGGAATATGCAGATTTCCAAGGTGCCCGCCCACGGGATAGGCAACCAGGTTAGTTCCAAAAGTCCTGTGAAACCACTCCACATCTGGCGGTGTGAGGAGGAAATCATCTTCGCAGATTTGCACCCGCACCTTTGGATTGCCGGTAAGAACATTGGTGAACTGCTTCAAATCAGTTGCAGCCAATAACTCCTGCCGATCACCCCCGCCCTGCTCTTTCATTAAATACGGCAGGACAAATCGGTTCATATATTCCTCGTATGAAATGCGCCGAATCTCCCGGTAAGCATCCTTCCTGACCCATTTTCTCGGATCATGTTTTAACACGCCCAAATTATGAAGGCGCTGGCTCTCCATGATCGTGCTAACGAGGGTGTATCGAAAGACCAACCCGATCAGGAATTGCGATTCCTCCCGCGTCAGCGGAATATCGCCAGAAACATCCAGGCCGTTATTGGCAAAATAGAGCGCTTTGTAAATGGCCTCCCGCATCCGATCCACCCGTTCATCGGCGGGCCAGGCAAGCGGTGCGCGGAACATTTTGTCCAGTTCCTCAAGTGCCTTCGCCAATATTACGGGCGGATTAACCGCCACGTAACGATCGAAGCTGATTTTGTTTTCAACATTCAGAGCATCGCGAGCTGCCATCATCAGCGTAAAAAAAGCGCCATGTGAAACGCCGGTCAGGGCGGTGCTGGTGATGGGGAACTTTGTCCTGCTCTCCACATCCGCCACAACATATTTCAATGCTGTTGCAACATCGTCGCAATCCGCGGGCCCATACCCAGGAACGGCCACGGTTGAAGCGTCCTTCATGAATTCCTTTTGGAACGGGTTGGAAATGGCCACAACTGAATAGCCATGCCGATAAAGCATGTCCGCATAAGCCAGCGTGGACCGATCCAATCGGTGTGATCCCAATCCAGGCAAATAGCAAACCAAAGGCGCAGGCCCGGGTTGCATCCAGCTTGAATATCTCAGTTCCTTGCCGGTCGTCGGCAAAAGAACTTTGCGCTCCTTCGCTTGCTCCAAAAAATTGGGAGTTTGTGGCGCAAACAGCACGGCGCGCACCGTTGGGTCCGGGTTAAAATCGCCTGTTCGGCTTGGCTCATAATCCGCAATCAAGCGTTGCCGGTTTAATGAATAAAGAATGCGGAGTGCATCGTAAGGATCAGAGATGGAATCGAGCTGTTGCTTATAGGAACGGGCGTTATCGCTTAAGTTATTGAATTCAATGGAGGGCCGAATTGTGTCCGGCCAGATTTCATCGGGAAAGGCCTGCCCAATCCAAAATGCAATATCCAGTGGCCAATCCGCCAGTCGTCCGACTCCATCGCGCCCATTGCTCGGCCCCGCGATGGGAATCATCAAATAAAACCATGGGCCGCTTCCCCAATGCCCCATGGTTAAACCGAAATCCTCGTTGGATCGCCCGATCTTCAGTTTGGTTGCGGGATCAAAAAGACCACCCAGGCCTATGGTGGAATTCACGCCGAATCGCTTCGTTTCCTCCCATGCTCCATGCCATTTTCCCTGGAGGGAACTGTTCACCAGGCGCACCGGGAAGGAAAGGTTGTGACCCGCTTTGGCAATGCTGGCCCGCGCTGGTTCTGGAACAACGACATTATAGCTAAAGCTCAGCGGGTAAATCACTCCGAGGAAAAGCGCTTCATTGATCTTCCATGCACCCCGGTTAAATCCTTCCAGTGGGTCACTGGTCGCGTTGAAATAAGGAATTTCATCCGGATCGAGTTCTGCCGGTGTGGAGTTTGTGGAATCATCTGCCGAGACAGGAGCTGGCACGCAGGAAAGCAGCAGCAGGATTACGGCAAGCAAGGCCCCTGGCTTGAAGATGATTCGAATTTTATCCGAACGCTTCTCCGCACTTTCCGGTTGATTCATCGGCAAAGGCTCACACGCCCGCCCCATAAGCGCAAGATGGCAAAAACTCAGTTCGAACTGAGGAAAGTCGTGAGGAGCGATCGGATCGAACATGTGGAAGCGGGGCGGGAATTTTGAATCGGTGTCACAAATGCACTGATCTGTTTTGTCATTCAATCAGAGATATGAGCCATCACGCATCGATACTTTTCACTGTCAGCAGCGCAACGTGCATCGCGCTGAATGCCCAAACCACCCCACCCCCCTTGCAACTCAAGTTGACGGATCTTTCCTCAAACGCTCTCCACTTGCAGGTAGAAGGCGGGCCGGGTTTGCATCGACTTGAAACGAAGAAAACGATACCCGGCGATTGGCTAAACGCTTCCCATCTCACTTCTGAAACCAACATTGCCCAATCGAAAAATCTTCATGCCGAAATCTTTCGGGCGGCAGCCGCGCCTGCGAACGATCTCTCCATTCTCACGAATTTGAATAGCCTCATCGAAACAGGCCGAGAAGTTTTTCGCTTCGATACATTTGGCAACGAAGCTTTTTGGACCGATGCGTTGAAACTGCACCAAGCGATTGCCGGAACGAATTTTGGCGGGGTCGGCCCAGGCGTTGCGCCCAGCACAGCTCTCGCGGTCGGATTAAAAGTCGATGTCGATGCCGTGCCGGAGAGTGTCAAAACAGCATTAGCCCAGGGCAAACTCGACCTAAATGATCCCGCTAATACTCTCGCGCTTCTTGAGTTAAACGCTGTTGTGGGAGTGAAGGGAGTTGTTGATGCAAATTCGCATCAGCTGAAATCGATCGGAATCAGCTGCGCGCTCTGCCATTCGACGGTCGATGATTCTTTTGCCCCAGGAATCGGGCACCGCCTGGATGGCTGGCCGAATCGCGATTTGAATGTTGGCGCTATCATCGATCTCGCGCCTGATCTTTCATCGCTCACAAACATTCTCCAGGTCAGCACTGAAACCGTTCATACAGTTCTCCAAAGCTGGGGGCCTGGTAAATTCGATGCTGAGTTGCTTCTCGATGGCAAGGCCTTCCGTCCCGATGGCAAATCCGCGGCGACGCTTTTGCCTGCAGCTTACGGTCTGGCGGGAGTGAATCTTCACACCTATACCGGTTGGGGCTCGGTCACACATTGGAATGGATTTGTTGCCAACCTGGAAATGCAAGGGCAAGGAACGTTTTATGATCCGCGTCTGAATGATGCCGAAACGTTCCCGATAGCGGCGCGTTTAGGCTCCGGGAATGTTCGCCATAATCCCGACCTGATTACGGGCAAACTCGCCGCACTGCACGTTTATCAACTCGCGATTCCTGCGCCGACGCCACTGGCAGGATCGTTTGACGCTGCTGCCGCACTCCGTGGTGAAACGCTATTCAATGGCAAAGCGCAATGCGCCACCTGCCATGTGCCGCCCATTTACACGGAACCCGGTTGGAACATGCATACGCCGGAGGAGATTGGAATCGATGACTTCCAGTCCAATCGTTCGCCTGATAAACGTTACCGCACGACACCCCTGAAAGGTTTGTTTGCGCGAGAGAGGGGCGGATTTTATCACGACGGCCGCTTCGCGGATTTAAAAGCGGTGGTGTAACATTATAATAGTTTCAAGCCTCTTAACCTTACGACCAGCGAGATAAACGACCTGGTGGAATTCTTGAAATCCTTATGAACGAGCCAATGGAAGCCATTTTTCAGGAGCAACGCCCGTTTCTCCTTGGCCTTGCGATGCGCATTCTGGGCGGTTGTGCCGATGCGGAGGATGTAGTTCAGGAGGCGTTTCTCCGCTGGAAATCGGTGGACATCCGCGAGATCGATTCGCCTAAAGCTTATCTCACGACCATTCTCACCCGGCTTTGTCTGAACTATTTAAGTTCGGCGAGGAACCGCCGTGAAATTTTGATTGATACGATCGAATCCTCGTCGTTTGAGCCGTGGCACTATTCGCCAGAAGGTGATCTTGCCGACGCGCTTTCCGACGCACTGGATGCCCTCCTGGCCCAACTCTCGCCGAATGAACGCGTGGTATTCATGCTGCGTGAAGCGTTTGAATTCAGTTATGACGAGGTGGCGCAGATCGTCGGTCTTTCATCGGACAACTGCCGTCAACTCTCCAAGCGCGCCCGCGATCATATTTCCCGGCGGGAGGTACGGTTTGCGCCGAATCCAGCACAGGAAGAGCGTGCTCTGCACACATTTCTAAGCGCCTGCCAGACTGGAGATTTCTCCGCCTTAATCGCCGCTCTCTCAGAGGATGTTGAACTCTGCAAGGACAGTGATGATGAGCGCTTCCCCGCCCCTGCTCCGCTCCTAGGCAGGGATGTGGTAGCAGAAGCGATCTCAACACTTTTTGCGCCTGGGACAGTGCGCTCCATCGAGCAGGAAATTTTTGCTTTTGGCAATCAAACCATCCTTTTCCAACAGGGGGAACGCCAGCGGGCGATCATGCTTCGAGTGGACGGCGACCAAATCCGCGGGATTAGTGTGATCAAATGTCCGCTGCGGCTTCGGCGGATGCGCCTTTTGCTCAGTGGTTCTGAAGCAGGCTCAGAGTCTCAGCGCCGGTTCAATCCTGAAAATTCTGAGTTTTGAGGTAATTTCAATAAGGAGGAACATATGCAATTGCCACCCATTCACCCCGCGATTGTTCACTTTCCAATCGCACTCATAATTGTCGCGTTTTTCGCCGATCTCATCGCCCGCATCACCGGGCGGCAATCCTTCCGCAACTTTGGTTTCTGGTCGCTGCTCGTTGCGCTGGGCACAGGGGTTCTCACATTAATAGCCGGTTATGCGGATATGGTCCGCCTGCCTCTCAATGCTGCCGGTGAAGATTTTGTCCGGTTACATATGATCAGCGGCCTTACCCTCGCTGCTTTGTTAATTGTGCTGACAATATGGCGATGGCGCATCTGGAAGGCGCAACTGCCCGCAGTTTCCCGTGCATTCCTGGGAACCGGATGTCTTTTGTTGCTTCTAACCTTATTCCAGGGCTGGTATGGAGGCGAGATGGTTTACTCACAAGGGCTCGGCGTTGCTGCCGCTGGGAAAAGTCCTGAAACGGCCACACAGGCCCAAAAACGCCTCGCGGCCGTAACTGGTTTCTTCACGGGGAAGGAGTATCAAACCGCAATCGGTTCTCC
>JBQCGE010000340.1:0-8817 GCA_051955955.1 Verrucomicrobiota bacterium | reverse complement strand
TGAATTGCCTTCACTGGAATTAAACCGCTCGCGCCGAATTGTTGCTCGGAAATGCTAGTTTCAACATGTGCGCGTGCCCACCGAATCATTACTTCTTCCCTAAAAGTCCGGAGAGTTTTTCGTTTGCCTTGGCCAGCTCTTCCTTATTCGGCTCTTTCACCGGTCCCTCGGGCGCTGGTGCGGGAGGGGTCGGCTCCTCCACACGAGTCAGTTGATCCAGTTTTTTCTTCTGCAAATCTTCCGCTGCCGTGATGGTTACCTTCGGTGTTTCGGGGCGATTCTCAGCGGCTGTTTCTGACTCGGTCCGAGTCAGACGATCCAGAACGCGGGCTTGCGGCTGTTTTTCGGATTCGGCGTTTCCACGCAGATACGCTGCCACTTTGTTCCCGCTGGTCGCGCCAGATGTTTCCGCCTCAGCCGCGCGCGCTTTGTTCACAACGTTCAGAAAATAGTTCTCCAGGTTCTGCGTCGGGGTATCGATCCGAATTTTATCTTCCGCCGCATCCGTACGAATCACATCCATTACTTTATGCAGTGTTTCCTTGGATAAAATGGGCGTGGTGATTCGAACCTGATCCGGGGTCGCCAACAGCTCATTTAAAGCGCCCATCGCCTGGACCTTTCCACCGTAGTAAATCACAACACGATCGCAAACGTCCTCGACATCCGAAAGCAGGTGACTGCTCAAAATAATGGTCTTGCCGCGAGCGGCGAGGGCGAGAATCAAATCTTTCACCTCACGGCAACCGAGCGGATCCATGCCGGCTGTTGGTTCGTCCAAAATCACCAGGTCTGGATCGTTGATCAGCGCCTGGGCCAATCCAATGCGGCGTTGCATGCCCTTGGAAAATTCGCCCACCTGACGGCGGCGGGCCTTGCTCAGCCCAACCATGTCGAGCAATTGCTCCGCCCGTTGCTTCCGCTGGTCGGGAGGCAGATCAAATAGGTTCCCGAAAAAATCGAGTGTTTCATCCGAATCCAAATATTTGTACAGATAGGATTCTTCGGGGAGATACCCAATACGTGATTTGGTCGCAACGTGCCGTGGTGAATGACCAAACATTTCGATATGCCCCTTGGTCGGGAACAACAGGCCGAGCAACATCTTCACCGTGGTCGATTTGCCCGATCCATTCGGCCCGAGCAGCCCGAATACTTCACCCCGCTTCACTTCGAAGCTGACGTTATCGACCGCGCGAGCTTTTGGACGGCCCCAAAAATCTTTGAAGACTTTTGTGAGCCCACGCACTGCCACAACCGTTTCCCCGGTCTGGGTTTCGCGCGCCATTTTATTTTCGAGGACGGTCATGTTACGCGGTCTGTGGGGTTAATGCCGGAGTTCGCGCAGGTTCACCCGGTGATGTGGGCGCAGTAGGAGTTCTGCCACTCTCAGGCCGGGCTTCGAACGGTTCGAGTTCTTCACCTTGGCGCACGAGCCGCGCACTGTTAAAGACAACCAGCAGTGAACCGAGATTATGCATGATCGCGGCCACAATGGCATTCACATAACCAAAAGCTGCCAGGGTCAATCCGCCAATGATGAAGAAAACTCCGAACAGGAAGTTTTGGTTGATCACATTGCGAGTGCTGCGGGAGAGCCGCACCAGGAAGGGCAACCGCTTCAAGTCACTATTCATCAGCGCAATCGTGGCGCTGTGGATTGCAACTTCACTCCCTGCCGCGCCCATCGCCACGCCCATGTCGCCGGCCGCAAGTGCCGGGGCGTCATTCACACCGTCACCCACCACCGCCACGCGATAACCGCGCATTTTCATGTTGCGAACAAATTCCACCTTGTTTTGCGGCAAACAATCCGCAACTACTTCTTCGCACCCGATTTCGCGAGCCACTCGAGCTGCGACCGGTTGGCGATCACCGGTGACCATCGCGATCCGTCGGACCCCGCTCTGCATTAAGCCAGCGAGCGATTCGCGTGCTTCGGGCCGGACTTCGTCGCGCAAACCGACCCAGCCGAGATACTTTCCATCTCGCGCCACGTGGATCAGGCTGAAGCCTTCTGTTTCATTCAAGTCGACGGATTTGTTGATATCTTCCTTGATTCCGTTGTCGTGCAGCCATTGGGCGCGCCCGACGAGGACTGGATGCCCATCAACCGTCGCCTTGATTCCACGCCCTGCCGTTTCGGCAAAATTTTGCGGCTCCGCCAGGTTCACGCCTGCATCCGTTGCAAGCTCCTGCAACGCTTTTGCAGTGGGGTGGTTGCTGTATTTCTCGGCTGAGGCCGAAATATAAAGCAACTCCGCCGGTGCAGTTTCATTCACCGGAGCAAGACGGCTGACCGCCAACTTACCAGTGGTAAGTGTCCCGGTTTTATCGAAGATGAAAGCGTTGATTCGCGCAGCCAACTCAATATCACCCACATTTTTAATCAGGATTCCTAGGCGCGCGGCGGATGAAAGTGCCGCAACCATCGCAGTGGGCGTCGCAAGAATAAAGGCGCAGGGGCACGCCACCACGAGCACTGCAATGACGCGCTCCAGGTTATGTGTAAATGCCCAGACCAAAGCGCCCATCACCAATACGAGCGGCGTGTAGTAGACCATGTATTGGTCCACGATCCGCATGATCGGCAACTTGGTTTTCTCAGCGGCCAGAATCAGGTCCCGCACTCGTCCAAGAGTTGTATCCTGCCCGGCCCGGTTCACCTTGATTTCCAGGACGCCGGTTAAATTTGTGGTGCCGGCGAAAACTTCATCACCCGGTTTTTTGTCCACGGGCAACGATTCACCAGTAATGTTGGCCTGGTTGATTGAACCTTGCCCATTCACGATCACACCGTCGGCTGCAACATTATCCCCCGGTCGAACGCGGATCACGTCGCCCACGTTCAAATCTTTTGCCGCAACTTCCTCCTCATTCTTGCCACTAATGCGGCGCGCTTTGGTAGGAGTCAATTTAATGAGCGACTCGATGGAGGCACGTGCGCCGGCTGCTGTCCGCGTCTCGATGATTTCACCAAGCAGCATGAAGAACGCGACCAACCCGGCAACCTTGTAATCGCCAGAGGCAAAAGCGGCGAGAACCGCAATCCCGACAAGTTCGTTGATGCTTAAGATGCCGCGACGGATGTCCTTGAAAGAAGTCCAAACAATTGGATAGCCCAGAATGATTGCGCCGAGCATCGCGCTGAAGCTCGCGAGGGTCGAACCCTTGTCGAAGAAATAATCAACGATATACGAGTTGATGACGAACATCAGGCCAATCACCGTTTGCACCAGGCGCACCGGCGTGTGCTCGTGATCATGTCCGCAGCTTTCGCATTCAAGATCTTCGTGCGCATGTTGCGCGGCTTTTTCCTCGCGGCTTAATAAAGAGGTTACCTGCATATTATCTCCTTTTACTTACCCCCGTTCTGCCCGTTTTGTTCGTTTTGGGTTCGCGGTTTCAGCGGTTGCCGGTTCAAGAGCAAGCGCAATTCGCTTGGCAGTCCCGGCTTGTTCTGCGGCAGCGTGAATACTTTGCCGGGCGACTCGCTCATCACACGAGCCATGGCATCTGCTTGAACCCGGGCCCGGAATAATTCCGGATTCGCCTGGTAGCTTGCGAGTTGGTTCGTGAAATATCGTGCCTCGGCTGAGACCTGCTGCAACAGGCGCACCGCGTCGCTCTGTCCTTCATTGACGATGGCGCTGGCTTCACCTTGTGCTTCGCTGCTGCTGCGCGCGGCATAAGCTTCGGCATCGTCACGAGCTTTGCGGCGTTCGATTTCCGCAACAGTGACTTGCTCAAACGCCTGGCGCACCTGCCGCGGCGGCGTGGTCCGAAATTCTGAAATCCCTTCAATTGAAATTCCCAGATGATACTGCTCAATCTGGTTGCGCAACCGCTGCAACACGGTTTCCTTGAACGCTTGAATTTCTTCGCGTGTTGCCTGAGTGACCGTGTATTGGCTGGAGGCGTAGAACAGAGCGTTATCCAACGCGCTTTGCACCACGTTCGAAGCGTTGCGAAAGGCCAGCACGTAATTCAACGGATCGGTAATGCGATATTGCACCGTGGCTCTCGCATGCATGATGTTCCCATCCGAAGTGATCGTGTAGCCATCAATCGCCGGATTCAACGTCGGTCCTGGTTCTGGTTCCTGGTTCGACAGTTCCGCTTCCGGCGTGGTTTGATACCAACCAGCGCTGGAGCGAACCGTCAGTAAATTCCCAACCGGAATACGAACCACTTCATCAATCGGAGCCGGAAAACCGAAGTGCAACCCCGGCCCGAGTAATTGATTCTCACCCACGCCAACCGGCTTTCCAAACCGGAGCACAATCGCGCGCTGCTGTGAAGGGACCGTGAAAACTCCACTGGCAAAGAAAAGCACCACCAGCAGCACCATCAAAATTTTGACAATGAAAAAGCTGCTGCGCAAGGCCTCCGAAAGTGCGCGGGAGCCCGATTCCTCAATCACAGCTGGATTCGGATGCGCCGGTGGGGGTGGCGGAGTCTTCCCCTCGACAACCTGCTCGGTCGTCCGGGGCGGTTCATGCTTCATTTGGTCCAAATCGCTCATGACACAAATTATTTCTGGCCGTTAACGTTTTCCGACAGCTTAGGCTCACTTGCGCTCGGTGACTGAGAATTGTTGTTTGCTGAATTGCTCGAAACATTCGCGCTTCTGTTCTTCAGGAGATCAAATGGCGCGGTATCCGGCGTCAGCACCAGCGTGGCATTATTCGTCAATGCGCTTTCGAGTGCGCGCAATTTCAAGAGGTAAATCGCCAGCTCAGGATTTTCATTCAACCCGGCGAAATATTTCTTCGCTTCGCCTTCCGCATCACCGCGGATAGTCGTGGCTTCCGCGCGGGCCTTGGCAAGGATTGTCGCCTTGTCGCGATCTGCCGCGCTCTTGATCTGCATTGCTTCCCGGTCACCCTCGGATTTGATGCGATCGATCTCGCGCTGCCGCTCCGCCGTCATGCGGTCAAACACTTTTGCGGTAACGCTCTCGGGAATGCCCAGGCGTTTGATCCCGACAAATTCAACCTTCACTCCGTACTTGCTCTGTGCCGCCTGGGCAATGCTGTCATAAATCTGTTTTTCAACCTGGTCGAATTTCACCTGCTTCGGATCATTCGAAACAAAGTCAGAGAACGGATGCTGGCCAATAACTGCCTGCTTCGTGCTGCGCACCAGGCTCTTCAAAGCCGGTTCCGCCGCTTCCGGCTTTCCAGCGGGGAAGTTATTGAAGAACTCAATCGGATTCGTAATCGTCCAGCCCACAAAAACGCTTGCGAGCAGGTTGTTACCATCCCGCGTCAACATCTGTTCGAATTCATCTTCGAAATTATGAATCCGTTTGTCGAAGCGATAGACCTTTTGAATCGGCGCGGGCCACTTGAAATAAAGTCCTGGCTTTTCAATCGGCGCGGAAGATGGCTTCGCGAATGTAGTCAGCACCACGACTTCCGTCTGCCGCACCTGGAAGGTAAAGAGCAGCAGGAAAAAGATTAACAGCAGTATGACTCCCACCACTAATGTTAAGGCGTTTCGTTTCATATCTCGTCGCTCAAAAAATTATTTCTTTCCTGGAATCGGTATGTCCGCCAGGTCCACATTGATTTTGTCCTGAAGATCGACCTGGAACACATCATGTGTGTTGGTCGATGTCACTATATATAACCGCGCGTTGGTTGCGGAATTAATCCACGGCAGCAGATAGGCACGATTCTTGTAGACTTCGGGCGCGGCCTGGAAGGCAACCATTTGGCTCTTGAATTGATTCGCGCGAGCTTCCGCGCTTGCCAATGTTTCGGCCTTGAAGCTTTCCGCTTCGCGAATGGCTTTCGTAGCCTGCCCTTCCGCCAGGGTGCGTGTCTGCACGGCGTAGCCCTCAGCTTCTCGAATCTTCGCCTGCGCTTCCTGCCGAGCGCCAACCACGTTTTCAAAAGCGGTCACCACTTTTTGTGGCGGATGAATATCTTCCATTCCAACCAGCAGAATCTTGACGCCCAGCTTCAACCGGTTCGCTTCGTCCTGGATTGCTTTCATCAAATCAGCAGAAGCTTTCGCTTTCCCGCTCGACATAATTTCAAAGAGATCCACGCCAACTAGGTATTTTGTAACTTCCCGCGTTGCGATCTTCTCCAGCAATTTTCCGGAATCAACATGATTGTAGGCATAGGCACGAACATCATCGATTTGATACTGAACCGGTATTCCAACCGTAAGCAGGTCGACCGGAACACCGCCGCTCGATGTCGGTGTGCCATTGGTGCTGGTGACAACCCCTGAATCCTTCGCCGCAACCATCAGGTTCATTGGCTCCTCCTCGTGCTTCACGCTCCAGGTGATTGTGGAGCCATGGTCATCTTCGGGCCCCTGGCCAATCGTGAAACTTTGGATTTCATCCGTCCGGAACCGATAAATTTTATCGACAGGCCACGGCAGCTTCAGGTGCATTCCGGGACGCAGAAGATTATTCGCGCTGGCGGGAGTGCCGAAGCGCTCAAGCAATGCCTCTTCCCCGGGGCTCACAAAAACGAAGCAGCTCGAAAGGATGAGAATGACTAGCTGCACCAGAATGAGCCACGCCAGCGCTCGCTCTACGAAACGATAAACCCACGTTTCAGAAACCTTGAATCCAAACTGGTAATCCAGCGCATGGGCCGCAGTGGTGAAAATTCCTTCCGGCTGCGACATCAACCCGAGCACGCGGCTCTCATAAACCAGCCGTTCGTGCCGACCCCGAACGCGAGGCCGATAAATTTCAAGGATTAGGTTGAGAGCAGATTCAATCCCCGTAAGTCCGAGAATAACCACCAACGCGCGGGCGAGATAATAGTCCGGTTTCGCAACCCCTCCGTATTGCAATCCGATCGCAATTGCAATCGCAGCGCAAATATAAGCCCCCAGCACGAGATAACTCGAGCCCGGCTTTAGCAGGCGTTGGTTTTCAAAGCGCGCAATGTTCCCGGAATATTTCCCGAGCAAAAATAATACAAGAGCCAGAACGGCATAAAGCGCGAGTGCTATCAGGCCTTCCTGCGGCGGCGTAACAATTGCCTTATCCAGCCAGCGCCATAAAAAGTAAGCCGCCGCACCCTGGGCCAACATCAGCACCACCGTGAAGCCCGGCAGGAAAAAGCGTTCGAATTGTTCACGTGAACGTTTGGCCGGGAAAGTCTCAGCGTCAGTCGAAAAAAGACTCGCCGCGTTTTTCTCCCGGGTGATTTCGTCATACTCAAGGCGTTCGACCTGCTCCTTGGCTTCCAAACCCATCTGAAAATAACTGACCAACGCCACTATGAATCCCGCGCCGAAAAACACCGCGCCCACCTCCCCCGAAAAAAGGTTCGAGTATCGCGAGAGCACGATGGATATGCCGCCCGCGATCAGCAGGATGATAAAATTGACAATGCCAATTTTCTGTATGTTTCGTTCCATTTTAACTCAACTCCCGATCTTCAAATAACATCAAGGCCAGGGCCAATGCCGCTCCCAAATAGGCCGCTACATATCCCAAAGCTTTGCCGACGTAACTCCACGGGATGCTCCGCCCTTTCTCCAACGCATCTGAAAGCCAGAATAATTGCCAGTTCGGCACAATCACGTACAGCACGGAACTGACCCACACTTCAACCGTGTGCCAAAATCCTGGGGTGCTTGCCTTCTCTGCTACCCGTCCGAACAGGTAGTCACTCATTATTCCCACAAGAAATACTCCGGTGCAAATAGCGAGGGTCGGAATCATCTCAAGCCGCGTCGAACAGGCCAGCGCAATCGCCGCCAATAAAAACAAGGCAAGCAATATTAATATGGAAGCGGGCATCACCCGCCAGTCAACCCCCGTTCCAAATGCTTGAAAGTGTCCTTCCTTGTTAATGAAGTTGATCACTACAAAGGCCACAGTGATCATGATCACAACGAACATCGCCGCATCAGGCACAAATGGGCGTCGACCAAAGTAATTCGTAAACCCACCGAGGGCGAAGGCCAGGACCACGCATCCGTAAAAAATCATTAAGGCAGTTGTATCGGGGCTTCCATAAACATCGAAGGACATCCGGCTGGAGAGCAGCGCGCAAAGGGAATTCACAAAGGTTAAAACCGTAAGAGCGCCAATCAGCCCGAGATACTTGCCGACCAGGAATTGCCATTTAGCCACCGGTTTGGCTAAAACCGCGAGCGCCGTCCCCGACCGAATTTCCTGCGCCACCGAGGCGGAGGCACTTAAGGCTGCGGCAAAAAGGCCCGATACAAACATGACAGCCAGTGTGCTGTCCTTGACGAGCCACTGGTCATCTCCAAAACCAAAGTAATAAACGCTCGACAGGAAAATAATAAAACACGCCGCCGTCGTCATCACCAGCAGGTATATAGGCTGCCGGATTAACTCCATGAACGCGTTTCCCCCTATTGTAAGTAGTTGTCGCACGTGCTAATTAAGCTGTCACAGTTACGGTATCGATAGTCTTTTTGCAAATCCATCCAAACCGCCTTGGAACTCTCTAAATTCTCTCGTACTTACCCCGGCACTAACAAATTGTAAGCATTTCTATTGCCCGGGACTGCGCACAATATGCGGAGGGAAGAACATCTGAAAAGTGTGCGTCTGTCCGCACAATAATTTATCCGGATCAGAGCAGCCGATATCGACGCCCAATCCAGTTCATTTAATAGGCCACCAACGCGTCATTGTGACGCATTCCTACGATGAGCCATTATGGCTCACTCATCGCCCGCTTAATATGTGGCATATTGGCGCTATACGGCAGCCTACAATACACCAGCACCTTGATTCTAAGGAATTTACGGCTGTTGGTACGCTGGCATATGTAAAGCTTTTCAAGAGGTGTTAACTTT
>JBQCGE010000339.1:0-3248 GCA_051955955.1 Verrucomicrobiota bacterium | reverse complement strand
GCTCACGATGCTTCAATTTTTTACCGGGATCGCGCCATTCTCGAAACGATTTACTCCTGCGGGCTGCGTATCAGCGAACTCTGCGGACTCAGAGTCGAGGATTTAAATATGCCCGAACGGTTGATTCGCGTTCGCGGCAAGGGGAAAAAGGAGCGGCTCGCTCCCATTGGCCCTACCGCCCTCGCCTCAATCCAGCGTTACTGGGAGGAATTATCCCGCACTCCCGAGTTGGAAGAACCGGTCTTTTGGAGTTCAAGCGAATCCGCCAAACCGGTTCAGGCTCGGACTTTGCAAGCGCGCCTCAAAACCTATCTGCTCTCAGCCGGTTTGGATCCAGCCATCACGCCACACAAGCTCCGCCACAGTTACGCCACTCATTTGCTCGATAACGGCGCGGACCTTCGAAGCGTTCAGGAATTGCTCGGCCATGCCCATCTCGCCACCACGGAGGTTTACACCCACGTCAGCATGGAACGCCTTAAAAAAGCCTACGAAGCCGCACACCCTCGCGCCTGAACGTCATTGCTCCCAATCGATCCTGTTTCTCCACATTCTGAACACTATTTGTTCCAGCAATTTCCAAAAACTATTTTGGACAAAGCCACCTTCCCAGTGTAATTAATCAAAGTTCGTCTTGCCAGCGCACCGATTATTTCGTTCAATGCGCGGCCACACGGGCGGCTGGATAGCTCAGTCGGTAGAGCAGAGGACTGAAAATCCTTGTGTCGGCGGTTCGATTCCGCCTCCAGCCACCACTCTTCTTCCCGCTCGCCCAAATTTGCCTTTATTTAAGGTTGTCTTGAGTCGTCTAATCCCGGTAAAAACTTTCCAAGGAGTTAAATGAAAGATTTCCCGTTGGTACTCATTCATGGTTATCCGTTTGACCACACCATGTGGTATAGCGCCATCGCTTCACTTGGGGCGCAATGCAAGGTGCTTGCCCCGGATCTGCCGGGCTTTGGCAAAATCCGGGTTTCTCCCGATGCCACGCCGAGCCTCGAGTTTTACGCGGACTTCATCGCCGCCACTCTCGATGAAAATCGCGCCGACCGCGCTGTTGTGGCAGGCATGTCCATGGGCGGTTATGTCGCGCTCGCGTTCGCAGAAAAATATCCTCAACTCCTCAATGGCCTCGGCTTGATTAGCACCCAAACGGCCGCGGACACTCCCGAGGCGCGAAAAGGCCGCAAGGAAGCCATCCAGAAAATTATCGCCAATGGTCCCCGGGTCGCTTCAGACGCCCTCATTCCAAAAGCATTTGCCCAGCCCGAACCAAAAAATCCCGACCTCAAGGATTATCTCATAAAGGGAGCTGAAAACGCGGGTGCTGATGGCCTCTGCTGGGCACTGGAAGCAATGGCCAAGCGTCCAGACCGAACTCATGTCCTCTCCGAAATTGACGTGCCTATTTTGATTGCGCACGGGACCGAAGACCAAATCGTTCCTTTCAAAAAAATGCGCGATCTCGCAGAGGAATGCAGAAAGCCGATCTTCGTCTCGATTCCAAACGCTGGTCATGCCACTCCGCTGGAAGCTCCCGATCAAATTGCCTCCGCGCTTGCCCGCCTCATGAACGCCGCCCGCCAGCAGGCCGACGCAGGCAATGCCTTGCCTTGAACCCGGCAGGGCGATTCTGCTGCAGAGCCTTTTAAATTGCGATAAGACGCGTCCTACCCTTTACTCACCCTCCATCTGGTTCCCATTATTCAATTACGCCTTTTGCTTTATCCCCCTGGAACCAATCAATGAAACGTTTGATGCCTTCATCGATTTTGATCTTCGGGTGATACCCTAAAATCCGTTCTGCCTTGCTGATATCAGCGAAGGTAATCGGCACATCCCCGGGCTGATTCGGCAGTCGGTCAATGATCGCCTTCTTTCCAAGGTTCGATTCCAGCAATCCAATCAGTTCCGACAACCGAACGCATTGGTTTTCCCCCAGGTTGAAAATTTCGTAACCGAGTTCCTTCTGCGTGCACGCCACGATTCCGTCCAGTGTATCCGTCACATAGGTGTAATCGCGCGCAGTTGAACCATCACCGAAAACAGGAATTGGCTCGCCCCGCTCAATTTTTGCCGCAAACTTGTGGATCGCCAGGTCTGGCCTTTGCCTCGGCCCATAAACAGTGAAGAAGCGCAGCATCGCAATGTCCATCTTATGCACATGATGGTAAACGTGCCCAAGTGCCTCACAGGCCAGCTTGCTCGCGGCATAGGGCGAAATTGGATGAAATATTGGATCGCTTTCCGAAAATGGAATTTTGGAGTTGATCCCGTACACAGATGACGACGAGGCAATGGTCAATTTACGTATCCCAAATTTCCGTGCTGCCTCCAGGATCACGGTCGTCCCCATCACGTTCACATCCTGATACAGCAAAGGATCTTCGAGGCTTGGTCGCACCCCAGCTCGTGCAGCAAGATGAATAACCTGGTCGAACCGCACCGAAGCAAAAAGCTCCTCCACAATTTTCGTATCCCGGATATCTCCCCGCACGAACACGAATCTTTCGAACTTTTCCAGTTCCCCCAGGTTCCGCTCCTTCCGCTTTGGAGTGTAAAACGGGTTCAAATCATCCAACGTCCAAACTGCATGCCCAAGTTGGATCAGCCTTTCGCAGAGATTAGACCCGATAAAGCCCGCTCCGCCCGTCACGAGGAAATTCATCGCCGCCGAAAGTAACAACCACCACGTTGAAACGCAATCGCGACAACATTGGGGAGGACAGTGCGCCTCGTCTCTACCGGCGGGAGCCCCGCCCCCCACTTGGTTTACAACCTACGCCGTCACGCCGGCACCTCTCCGCGCCAAATTGATCTCGTTGATTTGTCCGTTCAACGTGCACCAATCGTAGAAATACCCAATCGTGAACAAGCCAAAGGTCAGCAGCCACAGGAGCCCGGTTCCCCATTTCCGCATGTAAAACCGGTGCACTCCAAACAGCCCCAGGAAAAAGAGAAATAACCATCCCAAATTGTAATCCAATTCACCCGCCGCATACTTATTCTCCGCCTGCCGGTCCATCGACGGAATTAAAAAGAAATCAACGATCCACCCAATCAAAAATAATCCCCCGGTACACGCCCAAATAATTCCCGAGAGCGGCTTCCCATAATAAAACCGATGCGACCCGGTAAATCCGAAAATCCAAAGAATGTAACCGACCAGTTTGCTATGAGTATTCTGTTGCATTTTATTTCCGTTCCAGGAGCACAGTTGGGCATTCTTAACGCCCAAACTCCGCTTG
>JBQCGE010000338.1:0-3781 GCA_051955955.1 Verrucomicrobiota bacterium | reverse complement strand
TGAGGCAATTGCGAGCAATATCGCGAATGTCGAAACGCCTGGTTACAAGCGGATTGATGTGGGGTCATCCTTTTCTGAGGAGCTTCGGAGCGCCATTGCCAGCCAGGATGTGAACAAGATTTCGAGCCTTACACCGACCCTCTCGGAGGATAGCAATGCGCTCGCCGCGACTCGGGATGGAAATACGGTCCAGCTCGAAACCGAGTTGATGAACCTGAACCAAAACACGCTCGCTCATTCCCTGGAAACGCAGCTCGTTTCCGGGACTTTAATGCGTTTGCGCATGGCCATCACCGGCCGCAACCAGTGAGATAAACCATGATTAACGCCCTCAACGGAATCAACAGCACCGCTTCGGCGCTTTCAGCGGAGCGGATCCGAATGGATGTCATCAGCGAGAACATCGCCAATGCGAACACGACCCGCGGGCTCGACGGGAAGCCGTATCAGCGGCAGCAGGTCATTTTCGAAAAAGTCCTGCAACAAGCCCAGGATCCCATGGGAAGCTCCCAGGCAGTTTCCGTTGCTCGAATTGAGAAAGATCATCGTCCCGCACGGCTGATTTACAATCCCGGCCATCCAGATGCAAACGCTGATGGGATGGTTGCCTTCCCGGACATCAATATTCATGAGGAAATGGCCGACTTGATTGTCGCCTCCCGCGCTTACGAAGCGAATCTTGCGGTGGTAAAGAACGCGCGAGCCATGGCCCTTCAAACCCTCTCGATTGGAAAGCGCTGATAAATGAATCCAATCTCCGGGCTGCGAATCACCAATCCTTTTGCCACGGGCGCTCAAGCGGTCCAGCCGCAAGGACTCAAGCCGGGCGGCATCAGCACGCAGGAGCTTGGAAATCTCGGCAGCATCACCACGCCCCAGGGCCCGCAAGCCACCCAGCCCGGGCGTTCCTTCTCCGATTTTCTCGGCGAAATGACCCAGGAAGTGAATGCCAAACAGGCGGCTGCTTCCGACGCCGTTCAGGGTGTTTTGACCGGCCAGAATGTTCCGCTCCACAGCGCCATGCTGGCAATCGAGGAAGCCAGCGTCTCGTTCCAGTTAATGGTCGAGGTGCGAAATAAACTTCTCGATTCGTACCAGGAACTGATGCGGATGCAGATTTGATCGTGACCCATGAACCAGCAGCTAACACAATTACTGAAGCAGCTAAAAACGATCTGGGGCCAACTTGGGCTGAACCAGAAAATCACGCTCGGCGCCACCACCATTGCGGTGCTCGCCGGTCTGGTTTCACTCGCTTTTTGGTCCAGCCGCCCTTCCTACTCGCTTCTTTACGGCAAGCTCGATGAAGGCGAAGCCTCCAAGGTCGCCGCGTTTCTGGACGAATCCAAAATTCCCTACCAGGCGCGCAGCGGCGGCTCAATCCTCGTTCCCGCGGATAAAGTTTATTCCACTCGGATGCAATTGGCGGCGAAGGGACTTCCGCGCGGCGAAGGGATCGGGTTCGAAATTTTCGACAAGTCCAACTTCGGCATTTCCGATTTCGTGCAGCGGGCCAATTACCTCCGCGCCGTGCAGGGAGAGCTTGCCCGCACCATCAGCCAGGTGGACAGCATTGAAACGGCTCGTGTGATGATCGTGATGCCGGAAAATCGTCTGCTGGTGAACGATAAGAATAAGCCGACGGCGAGCGTTTTTGTGAAGGTGCGCGCTAATAACCAGCTTCCGCAGCAGACCGTGATGGCGATTCGTTTTCTCGTCGCCAACTCAGTTGAAGGATTGCAGCCGACCCATGTCAGCGTCGTCGACAACTTAGGTAATGTGCTTTCCGATACGAACGAGCCTGACAGCGTTGCTGGCATGACTCAAACCCAGCTCGAAGTCCGCAAGAAGCTGGAACAGTACCTTTCCAAAAAAGCCGAAGGAATGCTCGATATGGTTCTGGGGCCAGGTAATTCCGTCGTGCGCGTTTCCGCTGAAGTGAATTTCGATTCCATGACCCGGACCGAGGAAAAATATGATCCGGAAGGCCAGGTCCTGCGCATCGCAACCGTCACGGATGAAAATACGGATTCTGTAAATGGAAGCCCGAGCGGAGCAGTGGGAATGAGCACGAATGCCAATGGCGATACCAACAGCGTTTCCGTGGCTCAAAATAATAACCGCACGCGCAAAAAAGTGACCAACAATCAATACGAAATCAACAAGGTCACGAGCAATTTGATCCAATCCGCCGGGAGCGTTACGCGACTGAGCGCGGCGGTGTTCATCGCGAGCAAAATGGAGGGAACGGGAGCGGAACGGAAGAGTGTTCCACGCGCGAAGGAGGAGTTGGACAAGATCAAAAAGATCGTGCAGAGCGCGCTCGGGATCCAGGAATCGACCTCCACGGGACGGAAGGAGGAGATCACGCTTGAAGAATTTGCATTTAATGACCAGAGCGCTAATGAGATCACCCAAACTCTGCAAAAGGATCAAAAGCGCCAGTTCTGGATGCAGATGGTTCAGATGGGGATTTATCCCGTGCTGGCGCTGGTGGTATTGTTTGTCCTTTGGCGCTTGATGAAACGAGCGCCGGATGTGGATAGTCTCGTTGGAGTGCCGATTGGAGATGGCGCAACTTATGTGAACGGGCACTCCGTTTCCGCCAATGGCAACGCCACGGGCGTGAATGGAAAAGGCAAAGGCCAGGCAGGCGTGGTGACGGTTGAAGTGCTCAACCAGCTCATCCGTGAAAATCCGCAAAACATGACCCAGGCGATTCGCGGTTGGATGACTCAGAATAAATAAGCGATATGGCCGAATCTCATCCAGAGCTTTCCAAGCTCACGAAAGTGCAAAAGCTGGCCCTGCTCCTGATTATTCTTGGGCCGGAAAGCGCATCGCAAATCCTGAAGAATCTCGATGAGCACGAGATGGAAGCGATCTCTTCCGAGATGAGCAAACAAGGCTTGATCAGCCCGCAGCTGCAGAACGAAATTTTGCGCGAGTTCAGCTCCGTCGCGCTGGAAGCGAGCACAGCGATTCGCGGGGGCATCGATTACACCCAAAGCACCCTGGAAAAGGCTGTCGGCAGCTTCAAAGCCGCGAATGTAATGGCGCGGGTATCACCCAGCAAAACGCCAGTGGTGGGCGCGATGCAGAAACTGGTCGATCTTGAAACGCGACAGATTTTCAATCTCATCAAGCAGGAACAGCCGCAAACGATTGCGCTGATCACGAGCTATCTTCCGTCAGAAAAGGCTTCACAGTTGCTGGCCATCATGCGTCCCGAACAACGGGAAGCCGTGGTGGAACGGCTCGCCACCCTTTCACCAACACCGATTGAAGTGGTGGAAAAAATGGTAGAAGTGCTTCTGGCAAAGCTGAGCAGCAAGCCGACGCGCGCCTTGAATCAAACGGGCGGGATCAAATCGGCCGCCGAAATCCTGAACGCGCTCGATAAGAACACGAGCAAATCGATTCTGAGTTCCATCGAGGAGCGCAATCCGGACCTTGGGGCCTCGATTCGCAAGAAGATGTTTACGTTCGAAGACCTCGCCTTGATCGACATTGCTGGCCTGCAAAAGATCATGCGCGAAGTCGATATTCGCGACCTTGCCGTGGCGCTCAAAACCGCAAGCGAACAGCTCAAGAGCACCCTCCTGAGCGCGATTTCGCGCCGCGCGGCGGAAACGGTGCAGGAGGAAATGGGCTTCCTCGGCGCATTGAAATTAAAGGAAATCGAGGCCGCGCAGATGCGCATCATCGATGTCGTGCGCCGACTCGAAACGGAAGGCGAATTGGAACTCGAGACTGGAAAGGAGAACCAGGACAGTGTCAC
>JBQCGE010000337.1:0-6771 GCA_051955955.1 Verrucomicrobiota bacterium | reverse complement strand
TTCAGTATTGGATCGTGCATAAGTTCCTTTCTATTGATGCGCTCAGAATGTTTGCCGCGCATGAATGATGAATAACCGTGGCAATCATAGAAGCTCCCACGCGTCGACTTACACGAACAGGGTTTACGCGAGGAGTTTGCCACCCTCTCCTACTTATAAGCGATTACTATGCCAACCGGGAAAAAATGTAAAAAGGGGGCTTTAATTGGCAATTTTGCATGAACCGCTGTTCCTATTGGAACAGTTTCGACCACCTGTCGGTATGAAAAAGTCCGTTGTCCGGTCTAAAGCCGTGAGCAACGAGTCTCCTGAGCTCCGGTGGGCGAGGTTAAACCTCAATGCTATACAGCTTAATCTTGTTGTAGAGCGTTTGGCGACCGATCCCGAGGCGCTTGGCCGTCTCAAGTTTGTTGCCGTTGGTTTCTTTCAGCATCTGGAGAATGGTTTGGCGCTCCATTCCTTCCAGGAGCGTTAGCGAGGTGTTCTCCTCTTTGGGCTGAACCTCACGCGTGATGGAAAGATCGTTCACGTCAACCATATCGCCATCGGTCATGAGGACTGCGCGTTGGATTTCATTTTGCAATTGGCGAACGTTGCCGGGCCAATCGTAGCTGCGCAGCTTTTCCATCGCGCCAGGAGTGAATCCATTAATATTTCGAGCAGCTTGCGAGGCGAATCTTTTCAAGAAACTCGTTGCCAGTGGGACAATATCATCCACTCGCTCCCGCAGGGGTGCCAGATTTAGCGTAATCGTGCTGATGCGATAGAAAAGATCCTCGCGCAATTTCCCTGCTCGAATTGCCACCTCTACTTCCAGGTTCGTTGAGGCAATGATGCGTACATTGCTCTTAAAGCTCGTGCGACCGCCAACGGGGCGATACTCCTTTTCCTGCAAAACACGAAGCAGCTTGGTTTGTGTCTCCACCGGCATTTCGGCCAATTCATCCAAAAGCAAAGTGCCCCCTTCAGCCTGGCGAAAGAGCCCTTCACGATCCGCTTGTGCTCCTGTAAATGCACCTTTCACCGAACCGAATAATTCGCTCTCGATTAAATCCTTGGGGAGCGCCGCACAGTTTACTTTGACAAACGGACCTTTTGCCCGCGGTGAAAGGGTGTGGATCAGATCAGCCACGACCTCCTTGCCAGTGCCGCTCTCGCCGGTGATCAGGATCGAAACGTCGCTTGGGGCGACTCGCTCGACCGTGCGGACAATCGCCTTCATGGCCTGGCTTTGAAAGATTGGGGAGGAACCTGTGCTTAAGGTGGCGATCGCTTGACGCAGAGTGCTCGTCTCCTGCGTGAGCATTTGGTGCTCAATCGCCCGTTCAATCACCACGAGCAAAGCTTTATGGTCGAAAGGCTTGGTTTGGAAATCATAAGCTCCTGCTTTTGTAGCCGCCACGGCCGCATCAATGCTGGCATGTCCCGTGAGAACAATGACTTCTGAATTCGGCCAGTTCTTTTTGATCGCGGGAAGCAGTTCCAACCCATCTGCGTCAGGAAGTTTAAGGTCGAGCAAAATTACGTCCGGAGCCGGTCCGGTGAAAGATTCGCGCAATTGCGCGGCGTCGCCCGCTTCGCTTACCTCATATCCCGCATGTTCAAGTACAGTGGCCAGAAGGGAGCGGATTGTGCTCTCATCATCAACCACCATAATTTTATGCTTCATACACTACTCGGTGGAGTGCATGCGCCAACAAATCTTCGGAAAAGCTCGAGGTGTTCAGGGTAGCCGTAGACGAGGCGTTCAGGATGGTACTGAACTCCCAGCAAGAACGGCATTAACTCAGCATCCTCCGGGCGCAACTCCAACACCTCAA
The DNA here is from genome assembly GCA_051955955.1 of Verrucomicrobiota bacterium. Taxonomy (GTDB): domain Bacteria; phylum Verrucomicrobiota; class Verrucomicrobiia; order Limisphaerales; family SXQI01; genus DASVNK01. The sequence goes on along the minus strand of JBQCGE010000337.1, from coordinate 4,951 downwards.
TTATATCATCATCACTGCGTCCCGTCACATGGAGGGCGGGGGCGACTTTGTTAACTGCCTGGTGATGAGAGCTGTTCACCGAAATGCGCTGCTTGCCGTAAATGGATTCGATCAATGAGCCCGGCTTGAGTTCAACTTCGTGCGTCACGCGGTCTTTGTGTTTTAATTGCGCGTGATTGGTTTTTGTCTGAACTTCGGTCGGGATATCGACAAATAAAGTCCCCCCGAGCGTTACGTTCAAAATTTGGTGCCCCCGGCAGATTGCAAGGAGCGGCTTGCGCTGGGCAAAGCATTCCTTCACGAGCAACGTCTCAAGCAAATCACGTCGAGGGTCGGTCCGACCTACGGTTTTACGGAGATTCGCCGGGACTTTATCCATGTAAAGGTCGGGCTGTAGGTCGTCTCCGCCCGTGATCATCACGCCATCCGCGCGGCGCACGAATTCGGAAATCAATTTCGGCGAGGGAGAGCACGGCAGTGTCAGGGGCAGCCCTCCGGCCAGACTGATCGCGTCGAGATAGGTTTGCGAAAGAGATAATGAATAGTCGTAAAACTCAACTCCCTTCTCCTCCGTGCTCGGAGTAACCAGGATCATCGGCGCTGATTGCATCATATCTAAACCGCGGCTTCAGGATAGGCTTGCCGAATCATTTTGAGCACCCGCTGTTCTTCCTCAGGGCGGACGAGACGGCGGGCGATTCGGCGGCGAACTCCATCAAGCAACTCATAATAGTCTTCCAGTAAAGGTCTTTCCAGCGGCTCCCATTGCTCGTAACGCTTGCCCCGCACAAAAAACTTCCATTCGGAACCGACCATGTGCACATATACCTCCCGCTTTTCGCCTTCGGGAGTTTTGGTTTTCCAGCTGATCTCGGCTTTGGCCATGATAATTATTCCGGCAGATCAATGCTGGCAGCGGCTATTGCGGCGATCCCTTCCTCGCGACCGATAAATCCAAGCAACTCGTTAGTCGTCGCTTTGATCCCAACGCGCTTGATATTCAGGTCCAAAGCCATTGCGATCTTCTCTTTCATTTTTTCCACGTATGGCCCGATTTTCGGCTGCTGCGCGATGATTGTGGCATCCACGTTGATAAGTCGCCCGCCTTGAAACCCACCCTGCTGGGCGGCTTCATGAAGGAAACGACTGCTCGGTGCATCTTTCCAGCGCGGGTCTGTGTTTGGAAAAAAAGTTCCAATATCGCGCAGGCCAAGCGCACCCAGAATTGCGTCGCAAATGGCGTGCATCACAACATCTGCATCCGAATGGCCATCAAGGCCTTTTTCGTGAGGTATTTCAACTCCGCCCAGGATCAGTTTTCTCCCCGTCACCAGGCGATGCACATCATATCCAGTCCCTACATGCGTCATTCGCAATCATGGTGCTCTATTTGCAAGGTTCGGGCAAGCAGGTCAGAGAACCAGTTGCCCAAACGCTCCAGTGCGGTATGAAATAGGCGAAATGACCGCAAGCGAACGTGAAATCCTGGCCACCTTGCAGGAATTGAAAGAGTCGGTGGAACGGATGAAAACTTCCCCGGAGAAGCCTAACCTGCTGCCACTCTTTGAAAAAGTGGACCGGCTCACCTTGTCTCTGCCGCCCAATAGTGACCGTTCCCTGCTGCATTACCTCCATAAAAAAAGCTACGACAAAGCACTGCAGCATCTCCGCGAACGCGCCGCCGAAACGCCGAAAAACGATGAGCTTTGAAACAATCGCAGCGATTTCGACTCCGATAGGCGAAAGCGGTCTGGCAGTGGTTCGCTTATCCGGCACTGACGCACTGCGGATCGCTGATCGCGTTCTGGATTTAGGGAAAGGAAAAACCTTAACCGATGCGCCAACGCATACAGTGCATTACGGCCATGTAGTGCGGGACGGCAAACGCATCGACGAAGTGCTCGCCACCATCTTGAGAGCGCCGCGCACATTTACCCGCGAGGACATGGTCGAGATCAGTTGCCACGGCGGCATGCTGCCCGCCAAATTAATCCTCGATGCGCTGCTCGCCGCAGGAGCCCGACTGGCCGGGCCTGGGGAGTTCAGCAAGCGCGCCTTCCTGAATGGACGGATCGATCTCGCCCAGGCCGAGGCAATCGCTGACCTGATCCATTCCCGAACAGAACTCGCACTGCGTGCCGCCAACGAACAGTTGGAAGGGAAGCTTTCCAAAAGAATCGAGGAACTTCGAGAGCAACTCCTCGCCACCCTTGCCCACATGGAAGCCCACATCGACTTTCCCGACGAGGATATCTCCCCCGACACACGCGAGAAATTGACTCAAAGAATCTCCGGCGGCCTGAGTTTTATCGACCAGCTTTTGCGAACGGCTCATGAAGGACAGGTTTTGCGGCGCGGAATTCGCGCCGCGATTATTGGACGTCCGAATGCCGGCAAAAGCAGTTTGCTAAACCATTTACTCGGCCATGATCGCGCGATTGTCTCTCCCATTCCAGGCACGACGCGGGACACAATTGAAGAGACAGCAAATATCCGCGGCATACCAGTAGTGTTCGTCGATACCGCAGGGTTGCGCGAATCGAGTGATTTAATCGAAGCGGAAGGAATTCGACGGAGTCACCGCAGCGCTGAGCGTGCCGACCTTATCATTCACGTGCTGGATGCCTCAGAAACTCTGTCCTCGGAAGACGAAGTCTACCTTGAGAAATTTCAGGATCGCAGGCGCATCCTCGTGAAGAACAAAAGCGATCTCCCCAGAAACTTAGTTCTATCCGCCCAGTTTAACGAAGCGGTCGAAGTTTCATGTGCCACCGGCGCGGGAATGGAACCCCTCAAGGACCGAATTCAAAAGCTCGCCTGGTCCGGCCAAATTTCCGGCGAGATGTTTGAAGTCATGATCAACTCCCGCCACCAGGAAGCATTGGAACGTGCCCGCCAACATCTCACGGATACGCTCGCCTCATTCCAGAATGACGCCACGTTGGAATTAACCGCCGTCGACCTTCGGCTCGCCACCCAGGCGGTTGGCGAAATCGTGGGCAAAACCACGACAGAAGATCTCCTCGATTCTATTTTCGGTCAGTTTTGTATTGGGAAGTAAATCAGCTCCGAACAAGACCATTCCTCTACGCCCTTAAATATTTTCCCCATCATTGGCGGCATTTCATACGTCGTCAGCAACTCAGGCGTGAGAGGCGCGTTTTGGTATAATGATTCAACACTGCTCTGGAGCCGCTGATCGCCTCAAATGTTCTCCGCGATAGTGGGCGGCATTTCATACGTCGTCAGCAACTCAGGCGTGAGAGGCGCGTTTTGATGTGACAAAAGCCTGAACTGTCGGATTTGCATCGAGACTTGCCGGTCATCCTGCAGTCCCAGGCGCGAATAGTCCTCCTTGGTCATGCGCGCGCGAATGATCAGCCCTGAGGGCAACTCCAATTCCAATCGCAGCATCGTCCCCAAAAAGAAGGTGTGCCGCAGAATGGCACGGTAACGATATTGCGTTATATCAGGCGAGACTTGCACGGCATAGGGACGAAACCCGATTCTTACCTGCCCATCCGCTACGCCTCGAATATTGAACTCCATTTCGCCAACGCGCCCCACCCCATCCCGTGCGGTGCAATCAAGTACATTCATCACCCCGATGAATCGCGCCACGAATTCATTTGAAGGCTGTTCGTATACTTCCCGCGGCGTTCCGATTTGTTCCAGACGGCCCTTCGCGATAATGACGATGCGGTTGGAAACTTCCATCGCCTCCTCCTGGTCATGCGTGACAAAGAGAGTAGTCACGTTCAAATCATGATGCAGGCGCACGAGCCATTCGCGTAATTCCTGGCGAATCTTCGCATCCACCGCTCCAAAGGGTTCGTCCAGCAGCAGCACGGAGGGTTTCGGGGCAAGCGCGCGGGCAATGGCAACACGCTGCCGCTGGCCTCCGCTGAGCTGGTGAGGGTAACGTTGGTCCAATCCCTTCAGTTCCAATAGTTCCAGCAACTCAGCGACGCGTTCCTCAATATCCTTGCGCTTCCACTTCTTGATTTTAAGGCCAAAGGCGATGTTCTTGAAAACGGTCATATTCTTGAACAGCGCATAATTCTGAAAAACAAAACCAATATTCCGCTGTTGAACAGAGAGATCATTCACCCGCTGGCCACGAATCAAAATATTGCCTGAACTCGGCATCTCCAGCCCGGCAATCATTCGGAGAACGGTAGTTTTGCCACCGCCGCTCGGCCCGAGTAACGCCACCAGCTCTCCATCCTGGATATCGAAGCTGACCTGGTTTACGGCAGTCACTGCGCCGAATTGTTTACTGATGCTCTGGACTTGTATGCTCACTGGAAACTTTTCGCTAATATCACGGTGTCGTTGTCGGCTGCTGGCTCTGGCTCAGGCCCGCTCTGCTGGGCACGGGCGAAGTCGCGCTCACTTTTCCACTCGAGGACCGTCTTAAGCAGCAGAGTGATCAACGCCAGCAATGCAAGCAGGCTGGCCACCGCGAATGCAGCCACACCCGAGGCGAGCGACGCGCCGTTAAAAAGTTTTTCGACCCGCAAAGGCAGCGTATCAGTCTGTCCGGCGATGTGGCCTGAAACGACGGAAACAGCGCCAAATTCTCCCATCGCTCGCGCGTTGCAAAGAATAACGCCGTATATCAATCCCCACTTCACGCTTGGCAATGTTACCAGCCAGAATGTCTTCCATCCGCTCGCGCCCAATGTCAGAGCGGCCTGTTCCTGCTCACTTCCGGTTTGTTGCATCACGGGGATGAGTTCCCGCGCCACGAAAGGAAAGGTAACGAACACCGTCGCGAGCACCATTCCCGGAACTGCGAAGATGATCTTGATGTTATGCGCATCCAGCCAGTCACCGAAATAGCCTTCTCGCCCAAACAACACAACGAACATTAATCCCGCCACAACGGGCGAAACTGCAAATGGCAAGTCAATCAGGGTGATCAAAAATGTCTTCCCCGGAAATTCGA
>JBQCGE010000336.1:0-4345 GCA_051955955.1 Verrucomicrobiota bacterium | reverse complement strand
AACAAATGGCGAATTGATATGCCCCGCAAGGCGCGTACCGTCTCCACGGCCGGGGTCATACGATTCGCCCGAAGCAGTGGAATCCAACTGTCCGGTCAGAGTGCCCGCGTTGTCATAGAAATAAATGATCCCTTTGACCCGTACCGCAAACCCATCCTTGAAGGGAGCCACGTTGGCCCAAATATCTCCATCCGCTACGACGAAGCTATCCTTCACCACTGTCCCATTCGGAGCGAAAATGGTTGCGACAACTGTATTTCCTGAAGGATTCCGCACGTTCGAGCGGTCCTCCACCACGGAAACAAAATTGCCATCGCTCAACCCGGCGACATCCCCGCCGAAACGAGTCACTTGCGTGCTTGGGGGAGTGCCACTGGTGAGACGTCCATTGGCTGAATCAACCGCCTTCATTAAGCTCGTCGCGCCCAATGTGGAGGGGTTCAACGCGAAAGTCTGGACCGTTCCGTAGCGGCTCACATCGGGGTATTGGCTCAAGTCACTCCCTGCATATTCGAAACCCAGATCCCAGCGATTGTCGGAGCGGAACTCAGGAATCGCATGCAGGGAAGTCTCTCCGCCAACCATGTAATTCACCGCGCCCGGATGTGCATCACCGGCAACGCGTCCGGGGTTCCCGTTATCTCGCGAGCCATTGATCGGCGCATTAAAGGGGGTGCCGTTATCGGCGAAAAATCCTTCATTCAATTTGCCCGCTCCGCCAGTCGCCGGTTGCACCTGCACCACGTATCGTTGTTTATCACTCGTCCCTTCCGCGAACGTGTTGCACTCGATCAGGAAATGATTTGTGCCGAGCACGCTTGCATATGGCTCCCAGTTCCCGAGCGAATCGCCCGATGGCAAAATCACCGGTGTGTCCGCCACGATCCGGGTCAATCCGGCAGATTCAATACTGCCGGCCTTGAATGTCGAAAAGAATCGCGCGGCCACTTCGACCAGTCCGTCAAAGTTATTCTGGCTTTCCCAAATAACGGCGGCCAATTCATTGCGCCAGGCTACACGGGGGCTTTCAGAATCCGCAAAAACCGTGTCGGGAGTTTCCGTTTCGCTCACGTAAAAAGTTCCGCCGAGTGGATTGCCCGTCTTGTCGAACAGGCGGCCAAATACAACCCGGAAGCTTCCACCGGCGCCGAGAATATCGTCGAACACAGCCAGCACGCGGCCATCCGGCGTGATCGCCGCATCAACCCCACCTGGATTGATCAATTCAATGTCATCAGCAATCGCGCGTGAAAAACGGACGGTGCCATTTGTGTTCAAGACTGTGAGCCACGGCTTCTTCAAGCCGTCTTCATCCGTTCCGACAGTCGCATACACATAAGCATCAGTCCCATTCCCATGGAAACCGCTTCGGTCACCGCGCCCGCCAGCGCCCGCCGCGACTTTCCCCGTTACCGCAGCGAGATCGATATTGGTGGATGCTGGGGTGCCATCGTTGTTGAAGAGCCGCACCATCGTCAGCCCATTTTGTGGGAATCGAATCGCGAATCCATCCTTCGCCACACCCACGCCATGCCAGAGTTCATTCGCTTCGGCCACATCGCTCACGAGGCTCGCTGCTTTCACTTCCTGCCCGGTTGGGGTCACGATTCGGTAGACCGCGTGCTTCCCGGGCGCTGCGCCGCCATACTTCGTGCTTAAATCATCATTTTGGCGGCTCTCGCCAGCGATCACAATGTTCCCATTTGAAAGATAATCCCAATCGCCAATTCGAACGCCGCCCGCGGGTTGTGCCTCTGCATCGCTCAAGCCCGAAACAATCCCGAGCGGTTCGCCATTATTGTTGAGCAACTGAACGCTGGGGAAATCGCTGTCCGGGCCGTCGTCATCTCCCTGGATTGCGCTGAATTCCGGCACTTCAAAGCCGAGCCCGTAGGAAGTGGCTCCCATTCCCATTCCATCTCCAAACGGGTTGGCCTTGATCTTCGGCCCCCACGAAGTAATCCCGGGGACAGGGCTGCCATCGGACCGGAAATAAGAGAGGAATTTGGAAGTGACATCGCTGCTCAATGCAACTGAATGCATGTTCGTCGCGGTGATCAGCGCATTGCCCGAAGGGGAATACAAGGTCCAGACCGCTTCAAAATCATTCACTCCATCCCCGTCGTCTTCCCAGCCGATGATCACATTCCCATTGTTGGCGATGCTCACGCCGAGGCTTTCCGTGCTGCCGTTATTGATATCCTCCAGGTTGTTCACGTAAAAGGTGACCGTCTTCGGAGTAATGCCGTTTGTTTCGGGCGCTCCGGGAACCGTTTGCCCAAAGCCTGAGCCGAGGCAAAACGCGCCCGTGGAGATCCAGAGTAGGAGTTTGTTGGTTTTCATAAGGACCTGCTGACTTGCAGACCGAAGCAATTGGAATGAGCACCTCATGAATAGTTGCGAATTGGCACGTTCAAACATGCAAATCCCTTTCACCCAACGAGCCGTTTTCCGGCTCGACAGGATTCCGCTATGCTTCCGCCCGCGTGAAAATTCGAGAAGCCGTGACATGGTTCTCGCCTGTTGTTTTTTGGTGCTTATCAAGAGCATTACCAGCGCCTGCGGAAAGTGACAAACCTTTTTTCCGCTCTGCGCGAGGAAAGGCGGAAGATCGTGGATTAGCCTGTCGAACTGATTTAAGTCAGCCGACTACCCTCGTAATTTGCTTCAAAGAGAGCGCAGATAAGCTCGCGCCCCTCAATCGAGCGATACTGGAGGAAATTACAGTCCGGGACGTTTGGCGGGAGTTTTCCAATCCTTGTGCCAGTACAAGCTCCACAACTTCTCCAGTTTCACCAACTCGGCGTGATTATCGGCGAAGGAAATATTGATCGCTCCGGGCAATTGCGATTTTGGATTGAAGTTTTTCGTCGCGGCGGAAAGGGGTGCGGCATGGCGTGGAATTGCAAAACGGGAAATACCCCCACCGGAAAATTTATCCCCATCAAAAAGATTTCGAGCTGGCCGGTCTGTCTCCAATGGCCAGGCATCCACCCAAATCGCGTCGGCAAAGAATGGAGTTTGCGTGGGATTTTCAACTGCTGATTCAGAGGTGAAGCGGAAGCGCGCCTGCGCGTAAGGATCGTTATCGTACAAATAGCCATTCAGCGCGTAGCTGCCCTGGTAGGCGCCAGAAGCATCAGAAACGATCCAGGTCCGCGTAACCCACCCTTCCGGTGAGCCATCCCGCTTGAGTTGAGATGCGCTCCTCTCCGGCGCGGTCGGGCAGACACGCACCTTGTCCACTGCCGAATAGCGGGTAAGCAGCTTCTTCATCCAGAGGTTCGGCCATGCATCGTAGTTGACCGGCTTGCCTTCATCGGAGAAGTACATCCAGTTCGCCAGGCCGATCTGCTTTAAATTGTTTACGCATTTGATCGAGTGTGATTTTGACTTTGCCTTGGCCAACGCGGGGAGCAGCATTCCCGCAAGAATCGCAATGATCGCGATCACCACAAGTAATTCAATCAGGGTAAAACCGCGCCGATTCGCAAAGTGGTTTTTTTGCATGGTAGTTTCCGGGTTGAACGGATTGTTGAGACTCAGCGCGGAAAAAGTCAAGTCCCATAGCCCACTCTCAAACAAAGCGACCTGCACAAATGCTCAGGAAATTTACTCCTGAATAATCGGAATTGGAAATTTCCTAAAGCCCTTGCCTCGGTCATTGATGTCCAGCGCCTCCACCCAATAAGCCCCCTTGTTGGTGAGCGCTTCAATCTTTGCCGGGTCAGAGATAACCACCTGCCCATAATAACCTCCAGGATTCCCGCTGCTGGTGCTGGCGTTCAGAGCAAAGTGTAACTCCCCATCCACGACTTTCGATTCCGGGTAGAAAATGAAAGTGTTCGTCCGATAACGCCACACAAAGGAATAGTTTCCGTTCTTCTCCCGAATGTGAGCGTCATCCATGAAAGCATGCGCGGAAAAACCCGGCCGGAATTTTGGCCCAAATGCCCCCATGCACCCGGCACAGAGCAATAAGCAAAGAGAGTAGATCAGCTTCACGATTGCATTATCCCAACCAGACATTTGAAATGCGAGCTTCTTTCGGTGGTTTTGTGCGAAAGTGTTCCCGCCTGCCTTGCTCAAGGGCAATTTGTCTCATTCGCCCTGTCGGTGTAAATTACCAACCTTTAGATGCCTGTTACCGACCACATTCGCGCAAAGCTCAGCACTCTCCCGCATAAGCCGGGTATCTACCTGATGAAGGACCGATTCGGGACGGTGATCTATGTCGGCAAAGCGCGCGATTTACGGCGGCGGGTCTCCCAATATTTTCATCCCTCTCGCCGCCAGGGGTGGGACCTGAAGTTCAATGCCCTGGTCGATGCCATTCACGATTTCG
>JBQCGE010000335.1:0-3654 GCA_051955955.1 Verrucomicrobiota bacterium | reverse complement strand
TGCCTGATTGAATGGCTTCCAAGCTCATTACTCCTGAACTCCTGCGCAGGCTCGAGCAATTCCAACTGCTCGCAAGTCGTCGCGCCAAAAGCACCGCCCGCGGCGAACGCCGCAGCCGTGCTCGTGGCCAGTCAGTCGAATTCGCCGACCATCGCAACTATGTCCCAGGCGATGATTTCCGCTATCTCGATTGGAATTTATATGGCCGCCTGGACCGTCTTTTCCTCAAGCTCTACGAGGAAGAACGCGAGTTGCCCGTTTCAATTTTCCTTGATGCAAGTGAATCGATGTCTTTTGGCACCCCGCTGAAATTCGACTTCGCTCGACAAATGGCCGCCGCCATCGGCTACGTCGCGCTCTGTGGCTTCGACCGGATCTCCGTTCACATTTTCCCCGAACCCGAACAAAACGCCGCTTCGCAATATGCCGTGCGTGGAGCTTTGCGCGCCGTCCGCGGGCGCAAATCTTCGCTGGAATTTTTTCGCAACCTCTCCCAGATCCAACCCGGCGGAACCGCCGCTCTTAACGATTCCTTGCGTCGGGGTGCGTTGGCCGCCAGACAGGCAGGCGTTGCCGTCGTCCTCAGCGACTTCCTCGATCCCGCAGGTTATGAACCCGGCCTCACTGCGTTGATTGCGCGTGGCTTCCATGTAAACGCCGTTCAAATTCTCGCTTCGGAAGAAGTGAATCCCGGCACTTACGGCGATCTCCGCCTCGTCGATTCGGAAACAGGAACGGCCCAGGAAGTCACCTTCGCCAAATTTCGCCTCAACGCCTACCAGCAAACGGTCCAGAATTATATCCAGCGGCTCCGCGAATTTTGCCAAAAGCACGGGATCAATTTTTTTACGACCACCTCCGACGCATCCCTCGAAAAACTGCTCTTGAAGCAACTCCGGGAAGCAGAGGTGTGGGGATGAATTTTCTCAGTCTCCCTGCTTTTTATTTCGCGCTCACGATTCCGGTCGTGGTCCTGTTTTATTTGCTAAAGCGTAAGCGTGTGGTTCGTGTCGTCCCCAGCACCATTCTTTGGCAGAAATTCCTTGCCGAAACCCAGGCAAGCGCACCATTTCAACGCCTGCGCAAAAATTGGCTCCTGCTTCTCCAAATTTTATTGCTCATTCTCGCCATCCTGGCGCTGGCTCGTCCATATTTCGCCGCGAAGGCCAAAGGCGGTAGAGTCCTCGTTGCCATCATCGACGCTTCTGCCTCGATGCAAACGACCGATGCCCAGCCCTCGCGTTTTGAACGCGCGCGCAAGCAGGCGCTCGATCTTGTCGCCAGCCTCGCTCCAGAAGATAAAATGACTGTTCTGCTCGCTGGAGGCCATACCGAGGTGAAGCAATCCGAAACCAGCAACAAAGCAGCCCTCCGCCGCGCCATCGAAAACGGCCAGCCTGGCGATACTCCCACCCATTTAAGCGAAGCTCTCAAACTGGCTGAGACCTTGATTCAGAGTAATCCCAAAGCCGAAATTCACCTCTTCAGCGATGGCGCTGTCGGTTCGCTCGACGAATTTGCCAACAAAGCTCTCCCTCTCGTTTATCACAAAAGTGGCGAACGCGGCGTCAATGTCGGCATTGTAAATCTCGACGTTCGCTCCAACCCTGACAATCCCACCCAGCGCGCCGTTTTTGCCACGTTTTTAAATGCCTCCACCAATGCCCAACAGGTTCAGGCACAGTTGGAATTTGAAGGAACTGTACTGGAAGTGAAATCTGTCGAACTCAAACCGAAGGAGAGTTCCCCTCAGGTATTTATCGCATCCCAACCTCGTGACGGCGTTTTCACCGTAAAATTGGATGTTCAGGACGACCTGCCCGTTGACAACAAAGCTTCTGTGATGAGCATTCTCCCTCGTCCAGTTAAAGTGCTGCTCGTCACTGCCGGGAATCGCTTTCTGGAAAAAGCTTTAAAGGCCATCCCGACGGTCGATCTCTCTACAATCTCTCAACTCACCGACCCAGCCGAAAATTTCGATCTCGTAATCCTGGACAATGTCGCTCCCATCGTCTGGCCAAAACCCAATCTCCTCGCGATTCATGTTGCAAACACAAATTGGTTCGAGAACGCCTCCCGGATTGAAGGCCCTCCCATTGTCGATTGGAAAAGCGGCCATCCTCTCCTTCGCTTTGTGAATTTTGATAACGTCCAGGTTGCCGAAAGCACCGCTGTCAAAACTCCAAGCTGGGCCATTTCCATCGTCGATTCTCCCAATACTTCGCTCATCATGGCGGGGGAATTGCAGAACCAGCGCATCGCCTGGATTGGCTTCGATACGCTGCAAAGCACATGGCCTCTCCGCATTTCATTTCCCATTTTTATCGCCAACGCCGTCGACTGGCTCAATCCCGCCTCCGCTCGCGCCGCTGAACTGGGTGTCAAAGCTGGCAATCCCTTTCACCTTCGCCTTCCGCCCGAAATTACCACCGCTGATATCAAGCTTCCCGATGGCAGCACCCAATCCCGGGCCCTTGATGCAAATCGTCATGAATTGCTTTTCGCCGACACAATGAAACAGGGCGTTTACCAGGTGAGAGCAGGTTCAAATCAGGTCACGTTCTGCGTCAACCTGCTCGACTCTGGCGAAACGGATGTCACCCCGCGCAATGAAATTCGCCTCGGCCAATACGCCAAGGTCACCAGTTCAACCACACGCGAGGCGAATCTTGAAATCTGGCGCTGGTTCGCGCTGAGTGCATTTTTCATTTTAATATTCGAATGGTGGTACTATCACAGGAGGACGGCGTGAGACAATTCGGCTGGCTCACCTTAATTTTCATTTGCATCGTATGCTTTACAAGCGGGTGCAAACAACGGGAGAAAACCGCTCCAGCGGTCTTATACACATCCCAGGACCAGGTTTACGGTGAAAAAATCCTCAACGAATTCACCCGCCAAACCGGAGTCGAAATTCGCGCTCTCTATGATTCGGAATCCGCTAAAACTGCAGGTCTCGCCCACCGCTTGCGTTACGAGAGTCAGTATCCGGAGTGCGACATCTTCTGGAGCAATGAGGAACTTTACGCCCGCAACCTGGCTCGCCAGGGTCTCCTCGAACCCAAAAGTCTTCATACCTTTGGCTACCGCACCCGTCGCCTCGTCATCAACACCAATAAACTCGCTTTAACTAACGCTCCCAAAAGCCTGCTCGAACTCACTAATGATTTTTGGCGCGGCAAAGTCGCCATTGCGTATCCGCTGTTCGGCACCACCAGCGCGCACTTCCTCGCGCTTCGCCAGCTTTGGGGTGATCAGCTTTGGAAACAATGGTGCCATGGCCTGGTCCGCAATTCCACAAAGGTTGTGGACGGCAATTCCGTTGTTGTAAGAATGGTGGGCGCGGGCGAAGCCGTCATCGGCCTCACCGACTGGGACGATATCAACGCCGGCAAAAAACAAGGCTACCCAATCCTTGAATTGCCCCTGAATGGTGAATCGATAGCGATCCCCAATACCGTCGCCGAAGTTCACGGCGCCCCGCATCCTGTTGAGGCAACGATTCTCCATGATTGGCTTGTAAAACCCGAGGTCGTAAATCGGTTGGTTCAACTCGGAGCGCTTGAAGGCACGAACGCAGCCACACTCGGCACAAACGTTTTTCGCGTCGATTGGTCACAATCACTCCCCGAAATGGAGGATGCCGCAAATTTC
>JBQCGE010000334.1:0-2618 GCA_051955955.1 Verrucomicrobiota bacterium | reverse complement strand
CCGATATAACCGGTGCTGGGATTCATTTGCTTGAGTATGAAATCCAGACCCCGCTTGATCGAAGTGGCATAAGGTCCTGTATTTGGATCTTCCCCATGTGCGAGCATCGCTAAAATGGAAAGCCCGACCACTGCCGGTTCCGCCCCGTATGGCATTTCGCCCCAGCGCCCTTCCGCGTTTTGGTTCTTGACCAGGTATGCCAACCCTTTCAGGTAAAGCTTGTCCACCTGCGCCGGAGACACCGAACCGCTATCCTGGAACAACTCCTGTGCCTGCGACGCACCCGGTGCAAACACTAGATATGCGGCAAGCATCACGAGAGCAATCCGGATGCAACCGGCTCGACCAAAAACCCCTCTCCCCATTACCCTCCCCTGCTGGATCACTTGCCTCCTTTCGATTCAATAGCCTTGAAGTAATTTTCCAATGCCTGGCGAAATTCCGTCGGATAGTTCTGCGGAAGGCCCGAACTCTTTTTAACCGACCGGGACTCCTCGGATTTCCCCGAAGCATCGCCGGTCAGTGCGCTCGAAGCTTTGTCCGTCGTGCCACCGCTTTGATTCGCGCCAGGGCTCTGCCCGCTCTGCATGCCCGGACTCATCTGCGGAGCCATCATTTGCATCAGGAACGCCATCTGTTCACTGGAGCTCTCGCCACTGCTGGCGCTGGAGCTTGAATTGTTATTGTTCTGCTTCTTTGCTTCTTCGTTCAGAATGTTGATCAGGTCGGTGATGTTCGCGAGGCTCTTATTTTGAGCCTGCATCGTTACCTCATCGGTCCGCGGCTTATCGAGAAGCGTTTCCACATCCATCATTGAATTCACCGTGTCGGAGTATGGAGCTTCCAACATTGCCATCCGGTTGCCAGTGGCTTGCTTCGTCATGTCGCGATTCAACTTCGCCTGCGATGCCGAAAGCAAAACCGCCCCATCCTTATATGTCTCCTCCTGGCTGGCATATTGGTTCAGTAATTGCGTACGCCCCTGGATATTCACCTGCTTTTCACGCATCCGGAGCAAGCCGAGCAATTGTTTCAGCGCCGCGTCATCTTCCGTTTGCGGCCCGGATTGTCCATAACCGCTGCCGGACGATCCATCTTCACCTTTCGGTTCGAGCGTGTCTGCCCAGGAATTAAATTTTTCAGACCACGTGGCAAGGTTCTGCATCGCTTCCATCCCGATGTTGTCCTGGATCAGAACGCGAAGCCGATCCAGTTCCTCCGAGGCCCGCGCTTCCTTCATCGCCTTGCTCACTTCGCCGTAATTCGGTTTCTGCGTCCGTTCGTAGAACCGGCTGATCTCTCCAAGCAATTTGCTTGAGCTGGATTGGGTTTCCGATTGAATCCCCGCCAATTGCGAATTCGCCTTCTGATAGCGAAGCGGCAGTTCACCCGGGTTCAAGCCGATGGTGTCCGGAATCGCTGATTGCAAATGACCTTCAATCTTCTTCTCCGATGCGCCAACCTGGCGGAGGCGTTGCGCGAGGGTCAATGCCTGTAATTCATCAAGCCCTTCATTCGCCTGCTTCTGCATTTTGCGAAGCGAATCAACCACTTCCTGCTCCTTCTTTAATGCTTCGGCGAGTTTATCTTCACGCTGCTTTGCTGCCGGAGATTGCGCGCTTTGCGGTTGCCCCTCCTGGCCTTGTTGCCCCTGCTGTTGCTTTTCATTTTGCGCCTGAGCATTTTGATTTTGCTCCTGCGGAGACGAAGGTTGCTGGCTTGCTTCCTTCAATGAACGGGCCGCTTCTTTCATCTGCTCCTGGGCAAGCTTTTGCATCTGGTGCAAATCCTTCGTCCATTTCGTCAACGTTTGCTCGTTGAAAGCCGGGTTGCGCAATGCTTCACGCAAGGTCTTCATTCCTTCGGAAGCAATTTCCTGGAGTTGCGCGGCGTTGCGTTCCTGGTCCTGTTCCAATTCCGCCGCTTTTTTGGCTGCTTCGGGCGTGTCCAGCTTTTGCAGTTCCTTCATCTCGCGCGTATCGCTGGTGATCTTTTCTTCAAGCCGCGAAACTTCCTCCAAATGCACAAGCAGGGATTCAAGGTTTTGACGGATCATCTCCGCATGCTGCGCATTCCCCATCACATGAATGCGATAAATCGGGCCCTGAACTCGCTCACGGCCCGGCAGGAAATCAATGGCAAATGCCTGCATGGTGATGGTCGATTCAGCAGGGATGCGGAGCACTGCAGGCGAGAAATTAAATGTTTGCTCCAGCACAGTCGCGTTGTTGCTCGAAGCATTGAAGGCGAACTCCGTCTGCACGGGCGTATTGGTCAGCGTCTCGGCATTATCGAGCGACCAGGTCAGGCCCAGCGATTTCACCCCGTAATCATCGCGCGCCCGCGCCACAATCGGGAGCACTTCCGTTTCAAGGATTGCCGTATCGCGGTACAGGTCCGGGATGTCTGGCTGCGGTGCCTGATCTTTTTGCACCTGGAACGCAAGCCGCCATGGATTGGCATTCGTCAACCCAACTTGATCACGCCAGCCAATCGAAACCGCGCTCAACCCATCCACCGGAAAACGCGGTGTTGAAATTTTTACCCCTGAAATCTTAAGCCGTTCAGGCTTCGCGTTATCAAAAGAGACATTCGCCTCCGACAACTCGCGGCTGGTT
>JBQCGE010000333.1:0-2905 GCA_051955955.1 Verrucomicrobiota bacterium | reverse complement strand
GTGGATGGTGAATTCGCCACCAGCGATTTCAGCTCAGCCCGCCTGCCGACCGGCTTGAAATGGGAGACCGAGTATTCAAACAACAGCGTGAAGCTGAAGGTTGTGGCTGTTCCACCCACACGGGTTGTCACCGTCACAACCGAGGACAATGCTGCCCCAGGTTCTCTCCTGGCGGCTTTGAATGATTTGCAGGAAGGCGACTTGATTAAATTCAATATTCCAGGCGCTGGCCCGCATTTTATTTCCACGCCAGCCGGCGGCTATCCCCTGATCACCGTGAACAACGTGATGATTGATGGGTATAGTCAACCTGGCGCGGTGGCCAATTCAAACCCGATCCTGGGTTCCAACAATGCGCAAATCCAAATCGTGCTCGATTCGCGCAACGGCAATCATCGACTGCTCGACTTTGATCCAGACGCTTCAAGTAGTGGTTACGGCGATACAGAAGCCGCAACGATCGGTGTTTATGCTGCCACAAACGTCACCATTTCCGGCGTATCGATTCTATCCCCGGCAGTGCTGGTCGGCGGCAGTCCAAACGGTGAAGATGTTTCAATGTATGGCGTCTCCTTTGCGAAAGGGGGCTCCGGCCATATCAGCGGATGCTGGATCGGGATTGCTCCGGACCGAACAACTCTGGCCGGCCCTGCCTGCGCCGTTACTGGATTCCGCTACCGTTTTGATTCAGCCGATGAGTACACCTTTATTGATAATGTAATCTTCGGGGTTCAACCTGGCTCAACCAATGCTCCTGCCGAATTCAATGTGATCACTGGCGTTCCTGCCATCCCGGTCATTCTGGAAGGCAATGCCACGCGTATTTCCGGCAATTTCATCAACGTGTTCCCAAATGGAACTAACGACTTCAACCCCGTTTTGTTTGATGAAGCCAATGCTGGAGTTTTTGAAGGCAATATTGAGATCGGCCGTGCGGGCAACAACACCCTCATTGGCGTGGATGGTGATGGCGTGAACGACAGCAATGAACGAAATATTTTCAGCGGTGTCGCACCGGCCAGCCTGGGCGGGTATGACCACAATATTGAGTTCTATGGTCAAACCCCGGGAACCAATGTTGTTGTAGCCGGTAACTATTTCGGCATCGGCGTTGATGGGCAGACACGTTTCACCAACGGAGTCCCCGCACTTAATGCAGCGGGAAATACCGCACAGTACCGTTTCGGATCCGACATCGATGGAGTCAGCGATGACCTCGAGGGTAACGTGGTTTACAACAACTGGCCTGCTGACCTGCAAGTCCCATCAGGAACGGAAGCTTTCTTTGATGAATTGTCCGCAACCGGGCTTGTCAGTGCGCGGGGTAATATCATGGTCAACAACTTCCCCTTCCCGACGTATCCAGGGGCGCAAGCAGGTGGTGATTCATTCTTTAATACTTACTATGGTCAGGCTCTGCTCGATGTATTCCAGGGAGTCGTTCCCACACTCTCAACCAATTCCACGACCGCGAAAATTATTGGGACCGTTCCTCTCGCCAATAAGGAGCTGTATCCCACAACCGTTGTCGATCTCTATATTGCTGATCCGGAAGGCATCGCCACCGGGCAGGCCTTGCAGGATCCGCTCATGACGAACGGCTATGTCCAGGGTCGGGTGTATCTTGGCAGCTTTGTCGAAGATTCAATCGAGGATCAGGATAAAACTCCTGGCGCATTCGCCTTCGACATTAGCGGCCTGAACGTTCCTGAAGGGTTGCTGACCATTACGGCCAATTACTCCCAGGCACCGGTCGGCGTGCATAACGCCTTAACATTGACGAGTCCCTTCTCCGATCCAATTGCTCCGGAAGTGGTGACAAGTGCCCCCACCCCTGGCCTGGAAATCACCCGCGCCGGCAATGCCATTACAATCAGTTGGACGGGCTCTGGATATAAACTCCAGACCACGTCTGCATTGCCCGCGAGCACATGGACAGATGTGACGACAACGGGGAATTCCTACCAGGTAAATACCGGCTCAGGAAAAGCCTTCTTCCGGCTCATTAAGAGCTAGGCAACCTTGCAGAAATCGCGATGGGGCGGTCCTGATCGGGACCGTCCCATTTTAATTTTGTCTCTCGAGAAGATACTTGGCCAAAGCTTCGAGGGCGACGGCCTTCCCCTTGAAAGGCTCAAGCGCCTGAAAAGCTTTGCCGGTCAGTTGGCGGGCAATTTTCCGTGACCGTTCCAAACCGACAATGGCGGGATAGGTTGCCTTGCCTGCGGCGACATCCTTGCCGGCTGTTTTGCCGAGTTGCTCGCTGGTTTGCGTCACGTCCAGGATGTCATCGATCACCTGGAATGCCAGGCCGACGTAATAGCCAAAGTCGCTTAAAGCGTTTAATTGTGCGGGTGTGCAATTGGCGCTCATCCCGCCCAGACGGACGGAGCAGCAGAGGAGCGCGGAGGTCTTTCGCTCGTGGATGTAGCGAAGCGCGCTTTCGGAAAGGGATTTCCCTTCTCCCTCGAGGTCAGCCACCTGGCCGGCAATGAGTTCGAGCGAACCGCTCGCTTTTGCGAGGTCCAGGACATAATCCTTATGATGATAGCGAGCGGTTTCCCTGGATTGAACGACGATTTCAAAGGCCTGTGTGAGGAGGGCGTCCCCGGCGAGAATAGCAATGCCTTCGCCATAAACCTGGTGGTTGGTCGGTTTGCCCCGCCGGAAATCATCGTTGTCCATTGCGGGCAGGTCATCATGGATCAGCGAGTAGGTATGGATGCATTCCACGGCACAGGCGAAAGGGAGCGCGTTGGCAATATCGCCGCCGCAAGCTTCCGCCGCTGCAATGCACAAGGCTGGGCGCAGGCGTTTGCCACCCGCGAAGAGGGAGTAACGCATGGCTGTATGAATTGTGGACGGCTTCGTTTTCGCTTTTGGCAAAAACCGGTCCAGTGCCGCA
>JBQCGE010000332.1:0-5776 GCA_051955955.1 Verrucomicrobiota bacterium | reverse complement strand
AGGCTTCAGCCATTGGCGTCCAAGGAGCGCTTATGCGTTTGGGTATATTCATGAATGGGCGCGACTGGCGCATGTAGCGCCGCGATTCGCAAACTTCTTTTCGCAGACAAAGGGGTTTTCGAATTTAATGAAATGGGCGATCGGCATTGCCCCGGAAAGGCATATCCCGGCATTCGCGGAGCAATCGTTCGTTTCGTGGTTTGATGAGCGGGAAATCCGAAATCGAAACCGGCCACCGGTGATTCTTTGGCCGGACACGTTTAATAACTATTTCCATCCGAAAATTGCTCGGGCTGCGGTGGAGGTGCTGGAGGATGCGGGTTTTCGCGTGCTTGTTCCGAGGCAGAACATGTGTTGCGGGCGGCCTTTGTATGACTTTGGTTTTCTGAAATCCGCACGGAAATACCTGTTGGATATCCTGACCAAAATGGCGGACGAGATTGAAGCAGGAATTCCCTTCGTGGTGCTGGAGCCTAGTTGCTGCTCTGTGTTTCGCGATGAATTGCTGAACATGCTTCCTCATGACGAGAATGCGAAGCGATTGAACCGCCAGACTTTTACGTTGGCGGAATTCCTGACCAAAAAAGCACCTACCTATCGAATGCCCATTTGGGAAAAGGCGGCGTTGCTGCATGGGCATTGCCATCAAAAAGCGGAACTGAGCTTCAAGGCAGACCAGGAACTATTGCATCGGATGAAAATCAATTTCCGGGCTCCGGATACGGGTTGCTGCGGAATAGCGGGGGCGTTCGGGTTTGAGAAGGGAGATCATTATGATGTCTCGATTAAGTGCGGCGAACGGGTGCTGCTGCCGAATGTGCGGGAGATGAAGCCGGGGGAAATTTTCATTACAGATGGGTTTAGCTGTCATGAGCAGGTCCTGCAACAAACAGGGCAACACGCGATGCATTTGGCTGAGGTGATTCAGAGCGCCTTGAGAACAGGACGACGGGAGGAACCAACCCCACCACCGGGTATCTCGCGGCCCGTTGAACAAGACGGTAAACATGACGGTCAGTTTCACCACAATGGGCACCACCATTTTCATTGGAAAGCGCCTGCGGGAGCGGCAGTGCTGGCGGCGGGAGCGGTCATAGCATACATGCGGGGGCACCGACACTGATGAAAAATGAAGAGTTATGGAAAGGTCTCGCGCTGGGAACGGCGGCGGGATTGATCGGGACGCTGGTGATTCAAGGGTCGATGATGGCGACGCGCAAGTGGCGTCCAGACCTGCTTCCGCCAGCAAAAGAAGACCCAGGCAAATTCATGGTGGAGAAGGTCGAATCGACCCTACCCGACCGCACCGCGGCGCGAATTCCGGAAGGCCTGGAAAAAATCAGCGCGAAACTGTTGGCATTTGGTTACGGGGCAACCTTCGGGCTCCTCTATGGCGCGTTGGATCGAAAGCGCAAAGGGATTGTTCTCGATGGCGCGTTGCTTGGGATGGCGACCTGGGCCGTTGGATATCTCGGCTGGCTTCCCGCGGTTGGTCTTACGCCGCCGGTTTGGAAACAGCGCGCGAAGAAAGTGCTGCCGAACATCGGTTCACACGTCGTTTACGGAATGACCACGACAGGCATCTACTCCGCGGTGCGAGACCGAATATGAAGACCCGCTTGATCAATGACGATAACCAGCGCACCTGGATCATTGTGTTTGAGTCCGGTGAAGAGGCGGTTTCCGGCATAACCGAATTTGCAACCGTGCATGAACTAGCCGCGAGCCAAATCAGCGCAATTGGTGCGTTTTGCGAAGTGGAACTGGCGTATTTCAATATCGAATCGAAGCAATACGAAAAAATTCCGGTGCATGAACAAGTGGAGGTTTTATCGCTGCTCGGTGATGTGACCCTTTCTGAGAATCAGCCGAAGGTGCATCTCCACGCGGTGCTGGGCAGGCGGGATGGCAGCACTCGTGGCGGACATTTGATCAAGGGCGTTGTGCGGCCAACGCTTGAGGTTGTGCTGACAGAATCGCCAGTTCACCTGAGGCGGAAATTCGATCCCGAGGTAGGCCTTGCTTTGATTGAACCGGATTTACGATGAGTGAAGATGGGGCATCCGAAAAACCACCGGGGTGGAGTTATAATCCATCAACGTGGGGGGAACGCATTCCGCTGATGCTCGTTGCGTTGAGTGGGTTTTGCATCGCGGGATACCTGGCGAGTTACCAATGGAGGATTGTGAAATGGGTTTGGGACCCATTTTTCCCGACGGGAAGCCAGACTGTTTTAAACTCGCCCATTTCAACTTTGCTGCCGATCCCGGATGCGGCAGTGGGGGCGCTGGGCTATTTGGTGGACGTGATTACCGGAGTCATCGGAGGGACGAGCCGCTGGCGAACGATGCCATGGATCGTGGTCTGCTTCGGGTTCGCGGTGGGGCCGCTTGGTTTGGTGAGTTTGCTGTTGGTCATCCTTCAGCCAGTGAAGTATCAGGCGTGGTGCAGCCTTTGCCTAAGCTCGGCATTCATTTCGATTTTAATGATTGGTCCTGCGATGGATGAAGTTCTCGCCAGTCTGCAGTACCTCCGCCATCAGAAGGACAAGACGTTTTGGCGGGCATTTTGGGGGTTGGAATAAAATGTGGGCGCATTTGATCAGCTTCTTGATTGGAATATGGCTCATGTTCGCGCCAGCGAAATTGAACCTGGAGCACGATCCATCCACGCGGTTGTACATTCTGGGCCCGATTCTGGCCGCTTTTGGTTTGATTGCCTGTTCGGAAGTCACCCGTGGAGCCCGTTGGATTGTGTTTGCGGGGGGAATTTACCTGTTACTCGATCCCTGGATCTGGGGGGATTGGAAAACGGACTTCAGGGCGGCAGGCAACGCGTTGATCTGCGGGGCTGCGCTGGCCATTTTCAGTCTCGTAAAAGGTAATGCAAAAAAACGATTCGGCGGCGGATGGAAGGCCATCTGGAACACTCAAACGAGTTAGAAGACGACGATTATGAATGAGAATAGAAAAGGAGCGGTTGTTGCGATTGCCCATACGAATCAAAAGCACCGGACGATCGAGCGAATCACGAGCCTGGTGGAAGCAGCATTGCTCGAGATGGGCGGGTGTTCACAATTTGTTCCGCCGGGAGCAACCGTCCTGATCAAGCCGAATCAGACCGTCTACTATTCCGCGGAGGAAGGCTGCACGACGGATCCGATGGTGGTGGGCGCGCTGATCCGCCTATGCAAAAAAGCGGGAGCTGCCCGTGTGCAGGTTGCGGAGTCGAGCGGTGGATTTTTTTCATCCATGCCATGCATGCGGATTACCGGAATGGCGGCGATGGCGGAGAAGGAAGGGGCCGAGTTGGTGGATTTGGGGAGCGATGCGGTGCCAAATCGGAAGGTGCCTATTCCGCATGGAGTCGTGATGAAGGAGGTTCCCCTGCCCGCTCCGTTGCTCGACGCAGATGTGATCATTGACGTGCCCAAAGCAAAAAACCATCACATCGAGCCCATCTCGGGAGCGTTGAAAAATTGGGTTGGGAGCGTGAATCAAAATTGGCGGAATTTCAATCACGGCAACGAGGAGATGTTTGATCGTTTCCTGGACATCATGAGCATTACAAAACCGACGCTTTGTGTGGTGGACGGGCTCATTTGTGGCGAAGGAGATGGGCCGATTGCGAATCGTCCGCATTGGGGCGGCTGCATCCTGGCCTCAACAGACCCCGTCGCGACGGATGTTTCCATCGCCCGCTTGCTCAAGCGGGATTGGACAAAATTGAAATTCGCGCGAATCGCTGAAGAACGCGGGTTGGGAGTGCGCGATCCGATTGAATACCGCGGAGTTCCGATGGAGGAAGTGGCGTTTGACACATGGGCTCCGCATGAGGGGTATGACTATTTGCCGTTGAATTTTTTGGTGGGCAATGGAGTGACGCTCGAAGGGACGATTGGGCATGTGAAGAGCGTCCTCGATAGCATGCTGGCGCGAGGCGAAATCGGCAAAGTGTTGGCATTGAGAGGAACGCCGACCATTATGATTGGTGAAACAGAGGACCCCGACTTCGAACAACACCTCACGGAAGGGCCTTACATCGTTTTCGACGATGCAGCGAAGGTGAAATACAAAACCGACCCGCGAGTTTACTTCGTCCCGGGGCATCCGGTGCTGCAAACCGCAATGCCTGAACTGATGAAAGGACTGGGGCTGGAAATACCGGGCAAGACCAAAATGAACTGGGAACAATTGGAAGGTGAGACATTGCAGGGAATTTCTATTGGATCTCCAATGCGGAAAGCGCTCGCGGTGGGGAAACCGGCGGGAATGGTGGCTGCATTGTTAGGAACGATCACTGCCGGTTCGTTCCTTGTTGGAAGAGCCTTCAGTCGAGCAGGAGTAAATGCGCATTAAACCATGGAGCAGGATCAATCCATTCCGGATTTGAAACCGGCCATTGCCCCACGCCGGTTCATGTTCGCGACCGGGATTGAGGGGAGCTACCCGATCATCCGACTCAAGGATGGCACCCGAAAACGAGTGGATGAGTTCGAGAAGTGCGGCCATTACAAACGATGGAAAGAAGACTTTCAATTAGTGAAGGAACTTGGGATCGAATACCTGCGCTATGGCCCACCCTATTACAGCACTCACACCGCACCGGGCCGATACGACTGGAGCTTCGCGGATGAAACCTTCAATGCACTGAAGGAAATGGGGATTACTCCCATTGCTGACCTGTGCCATTTCGGGGTGCCCGATTGGATGGGAAATTTTCAAAACCCGGATTTCCCGAAGTGGTTTGCTGAGTATTGCGAAGTGTTTGCGAGGCGCTATCCGTGGGTGCGCCTCTATACACCGGTGAATGAAATCATGGTGGCGGCCCGTTTTTCCGCGCTTTATGGATGGTGGAATGAATGCAAGGAATCAGAACCCGCATTTGTCATGGCGCTGAAACATCTCTGCATGGCCAACGAACTGGCCGAAGCGGCGATTCTGAAATGTGGCAATGACGTTAGCTTCATCCAGAGTGAATCCACGGAATACTTCCATGCGGAAGAACCGGCCTGCGAAGAACGGGCGGCATTCCTCAATGAGATTCGATTCCTTGCACTCGATCTCAGCTATGGTTACCCCATCAACGCCCGGGTTTATGAATACCTGCAGGACAACGGGATGACGCGCGCGGAATACAATTGGTTCCGCGAACACACGGTGAAGGCCCGCAGCATCATGGGTAATGATTATTACGTGCGGAATGAGCACCTCGTCCATGCGGATGGAACGATCACTGGTTCCGGGGAAATATTCGGGTATTTCGTGATTACCAAGCAATATTACGACCGGTATCACCTGCCGGTCATGCACACGGAAACGAATATCATGAACGCGCAACAGGCACCCGGTTGGCTGCAGAAGGAGTGGGCGAACCTGCATCATCTCAAACTCCATGGGGTGCCGATCGTGGGCTTCACCTGGTACAGTCTCACGGACCAGGTCGATTGGGATTCCGCGCTTGCGGAAGATAATGGAACGGTCAACCCGCTCGGTTTATACGACCTGGATCGCAAAATTCGTCCGGTGGGTGAAGCCTACCGGAAGCTGATTAAACAATGGCGCGATATATTGCCGACGGAAAGCTTCAGCCTGAGTTTCCAATATTAGAAGCATTGAGTCGGCAATTCGTGAGAGGCTGTTGTTAGAAGAGATTCCCCGCACCGTTAAAGGCGAGTTCCTTTGGCTCTTCCAGGATTTTCATTCCATCTTTATCGCGGATTTGATTGAGGAGGGATTCGGATACCCAGAATTGGTCGAGGCGGGCAGTACTTTCG
>JBQCGE010000331.1:0-6827 GCA_051955955.1 Verrucomicrobiota bacterium | reverse complement strand
TTGTAGGCTTCGCCACCAGCAACTGCTTCCGCGCGGCGAATACCAGCGGCAACGGCGCTTTCACCGGTAATGCGGAAATAGCCGATTTCGCCCGTGGCTCGCGTGTGAGTGCCGCCACAAAGTTCCATGGAGTAACCGTTGAGCTTTCCGTTCTCCCCGCCAATTTGGACAACGCGAACGCGGTCTCCATATTTTTCGCCGAACAGGTGCATGATGCCGGGATTCGACTTCACTTCGCTGTAGGGTCTTTCAGTCCAGCTCACGCCTGCATTTTCCAGAATGCGTTCGTTCACCAGCTTTTCAATGTCCCGAATTTGAGCGGGAGTGAGCGCGCCGCTATTGAAATCAAAGGTCAGCTTTTCAGGTCCGACAAAGGATCCTTTTTGCACGGCGTCTTTGCTCACCACCTCGTGCAGTGCCCAATGGAACAGATGCGTGACGGTGTGGTGACGTTGGATGGCATTGCGGCGCGCAGGATCGACCGACAGTTCAACCTCCATTCCAATGGATGGAGCATCGCCTTCGCTGATGTAGTGGACCCATGTGTTCCCCACTTTCGTCGTGTTGACCACATGCCATACGTTGCCGCCACCGGAGATCGTTCCGGTATCGCCGACCTGACCGCCCATTTCGGCATAAAAAGGGGAAACATCGAGAATGACCGCGAGCTTCTCTTTGATCTGAATGACATCGAGAACCTTCGCGCTGATCTCAGTGTTATCGTATCCCTGGAACAGGGTGGGCGTCGCACCTTCAATGTGCGTGACCGAAATAACTTCCTTCTTCTGCGAAGCACGTGCGCGTGCGCGCTGTTCTTCCATGAGCGAGTTGAACCCGCCCTCATCAACACTCAACCCGGCTTCACGAGCCATTAATTGCGTGAGGTCGAGCGGAAAACCGTAAGTGTCATAGAGCTTGAACGCGAACTCGCCTGAGATTTTTCCTAAACCCGATTTTGAGACTTCGTCGCGAAACAACTCGATTCCACGATCCAACGTCTTATTAAACGATTCCTCTTCGGATTTAATTGTGTTCCTTACCAATTCCTGCCGCTGTTTAATCTCGGGAAAGACGTGGCTCATGTTTTCGACGAGCACATCGACGAGCTGGTAAAAGAACGGTTGGTGAAAACCGAGCGTGCGACCGTATTTCACCGCGCGGCGAAGAATGCGGCGGAGGACGTAATTGCGGTCGTTGTTTCCGGGGAGAATTCCATCAGCAATTGAAAATGTGAGAGTGCGGATGTGATCAGCGATGACGCGGAACGCGACGTCGATTTTCTCCTGCTCCGTGTCCCCTGTGGAACCCGACCTGGGTAAAGTTGAGCCGTATTTTTTTCCGCTGAGCTGTTCAAGGCGATTGAAAATCGGCCGGAAAACGTCGGTTTCATAATTCGAGATAATCCCGCCGAAACTGCTAAACTCCTTCGTTCCCTGCTTGATTGCCGTGACTCTCTCAAAACCCATGCCTGTATCGACATGCTTCGCGGGAAGCGGGCTGAAGGTGCCATCCGGATTCGCGTTGAACTGAATGAAAACCAGATTCCAAATTTCAATGCACTCAGCGGTTCCTTTGTTAACGAGCGAACCTTTTGTATCGCCAGCTGGAGTGAGATCAACATGCAATTCGGAGCAGGGACCGCACGGGCCGGTTTCACCCATCATCCAGAAATTATCTTTTTTGTTCCCATTGACGATATGGATGTTTGGATCGAGCCCAGCGGCGCGAAAATGTTTTGCCCAATGATCCCAAGCCTCCTGGTCGAAATCGCTTGGGTCACCCTTCGATTTATCCGGGTTATAAACCGTCGCGTAGAGACGCTCCGTTGGAAACTTCCAAATATCAACGACCAGTTCCCATGCCCAATCGATTGCTTCTTTCTTGAAATAATCACCGAAGCTCCAGTTGCCGAGCATTTCGAAAAACGTGTGGTGATAGGTGTCGAGGCCAACATCCTCAAGGTCGTTATGCTTGCCACCGGCCCGAATGCATTTCTGGGTGTCGGCAGCCCGGGGCGGATTATATGGACAAGGCTGTTGCCCCAGGAAAATGGGGACGAACTGGTTCATGCCGGCGTTGGTGAAAAGGAGATTGGGCGAGTCCGGCATCAAGCTGGATGAAGGCACGATGGTGTGCTGCTTCGACTTGAAGAAATCGAGGAACGATTGGCGTATTTCGTTGCTGGTCATATGATTGCCACCGGGAGCCTATCGGCCACGGCGGAAAAAACGTGAAGTTATATTCGGATTCGGGAGTTGTCGAATGGGAAAGAAGCTGTCTAATGAGAGGATTAAGGCTTGGGTGCGAGTTCCGGATGATTGCTTAACCCTCCTGATTCAAGTAAATCTAGATCATGGCCCGTTACCTCGCATTCGCGCTCACCCTACTGACCTGCGTCTGCTTCGGTGGCCGATTGCAATTGCATGCGGCGGATTACGACCTGGATGAATGCAAAACCCTTTTCCGCAAAGGTGAATACACCCAGGTAATTGAGCAGGCTGGCGAAGCGGTCAAAGCGCGGGAGCGCGGGGAAGATTGGCCGATCCTCTATGCGCAGGCCCTTTGGATCACTGGGCAATATCCAAAAGCGATGGAGGCGATCCGCAGTTCCCAACGCAACACCTACTACAGCATCCGAATGCGCCTCCTTGCCTGGAAAATTTACCGCAGCGCTGGGGAACCCGATGCAGCCCAGGATGCGCTGGACGAAATTAATATGCTCGCTTCCAACCGCCGCTGGGGATACCGGGACCCGCTTGATCTTCTCGCGCTGGGCGAAGCCGCGGTGCTGATGAATGCCGATCCGAAAATTGTCCTCGATAATTTTTATCAGCCGGTCAAGAAGGCCGACCCGAAATTGCGCGAAGTTTACCTCGCGATTGGGAACCTTGCTCTGGGTAAGCATGATTTCGCTCTCGCTGGGAAATCGTTTGGTGAAGGGTTGGCACAATATCCAAAAGACCCTGACCTGCTCGCGGGGATGGCCCAGGCACTGTTCCCAAGCGATCGGAAGGAGATGCTCAGCACCCTTGAAAAAGTATTTGAAGCCAATCCAAACCATATTCCTTCACGCCTGCTGCTTGTGGAACACCTGATCGATGCGGAGGAATATGACGAGGCGGAAAAAGAGTTAGCCCGGGTGGAAACGGTTAATCCGAACCAGCCTGAAATGTGGGCTTATCGCGCGGTGATTGCCCACCTGAAGAATAATCCGGATGGGGAATTGAAGGCGCGCGAAGCAGCTTTGAAATTCTGGAAAACAAACCCGGAAGTCGATCACATTATTGGTCGCAAACTTTCTCAGAAATATCGGTTTGCGGAAGGTTCGGAATATCAGCGGCAATCGATGAAGTTCGACATCACCTACCTCCCTGCGCAAACCCAACTTGCTGAAGATCTGCTGCGATTGGGGGATGAGGATGAAGGTTGGCGCCTGGCCGAGCGCGTCAACAAACTCGATGCTTATGACGTGACCGCATACAACCTGGTGACGCTACATGACACGATGGAGAAATTTGTTGCGCTGACAAACGCGCATTTCATCCTGCGCATGTCCGAGCGTGAAGCCTCAATTTACGGCGACCAGGCGCTCGATTTGCTGGAACGGGCGCGCACGAATTTAACCCGCAAGTATGGCATTGAACTTAAGCGGCGAACGACCGTGGAAGTTTTTCCGCAACAAAAGGATTTTGCCGTTCGGACCTTCGGAATACCGGGGCAGGAAGGTTACCTGGGCGTTTGCTTTGGGGATGTGATCACAGCAAACAGCCCTGCGGTGCGGGTGATGAATTGGAACTCAGTCCTGTGGCATGAGTTCTGCCACGTAATCACGTTGAACTTAACCAAAAATAAAATGCCGCGGTGGTTGAGCGAAGGGATTTCCGTGTATGAAGAGCGAAGGGCGAACCCGCGCTGGGGCGAACAAATGATCCCCGAATATCGCCAAATGATCCTGGATGGAAAAATGCATCCGGTGCATGACATGAGCGCGGCCTTCATGGCTCCGCCGAGCGGGTTGCACCTTCAGTTCGCCTATTACCAATCGTCGCTGGTGGTCGAATTTATCATCCAGAAGTATGGATTGGAGTCGATCCGCGCGATCCTGAAGGACCTTGGGGATGGAATTGATATTAACCAAGCCATCGCCGCGCATACAACCATGATCGACGCGCTGGAAAATGATTTTGAAGCCTTCGCCCGGGCGGCGGCGGAATCTTTTGGTCCGAAGGATGTGTGGGAAAAACCGACGCGGGATGAGGATGGAAAAATTGCACTCTCCTGGGCGGCGATTCATCCGGATAATTACTACGTAATCAGTGACAAAGCGGATCGCTTGCTCACCCAGGGTAAAACGAACGAAGCAATTCCTCTGATTGAAAAATCGATCCAGATTTATCCACGAGAAGCGAGCAACTACGCCTTGCTTGCCCAGCTTTATCGAAAGGCAAACCAGACGAATGAAGAGGCGAAAGTGCTGCGCGACTGGGTGCGGCACGATGATGAAGCGCCCACCGCGTTATTGCGCTTGCTGGAGTTGGCAGCAGAAGATCCGAAGTCGCTTCAGAATTACGCGCAAGACCTGCTTGAAATTGATCCGCTCAGTCCCGCGCCTTACCGCGCCCTGGGCGAAGCTGAGGTGAAGCTTGGGGACGCGCCGAAGGCCGTAAAGAATTTCGAAATCGTGTTGAAAATGGATCCAATTGACCCCGCCCAGGTTCATTATCAAATCGCGGAAATCGTTCAGAAAAATGACCTGAAAAGTGCACGACGCCACTTGCTGCTCGCGCTGGATGAAGCGCCGCGATTTCGCGATGCGCATCGGTTGCTACTGGAAGTCGAAGAGCGCGCACATGAAGCCGACAAGAAGACCTCAGCCTTGAGCAAGCCGGATGGGCAGTAATTTTCGGCCGAGGATCGCGACCGCTTTTTCAAATTGGGTGTTCCTTGCGAGAGGCGACATGAAATCGTGGTAACGGATATCCGATCCGGCGGCCCAAGCGGAAAATGCAGGCAGGATCAATAAATTCGCGCTCACCATGAAGCAGGGGAACTTCGCTGAACTGACCCCATCGCCGAGGCTGATCGCAGGATGTTCATGGCCCATGATGATGAAGGCATTCTCTTTGCATTGCAGCGATTCATTGCCGTGAACGAGCAAGTATCGACCTGCTTCGTAGGATTCGAGCAGTTCGAGATCGTTTCCCATCAACTCGCGGAGCTTGCGGTCATGATTGCCAAGGATGAGTTGAACCCCGCACTTTGACTTTAAGCCCGCAACGAGAGATGCGAATTCATCGCGAATGGCGGAGACGGGGACGGCCTGGTGAACGATATCACCCAGGAACGCGAACGTTTGGGGTTGGTAATCGGCGCAGAGGTCGAGCAGGCGTTCCAGCAATTTATCCGGAGCATGCACCGGCATGAGTTGGCCGTGGTAACGATGTGCCCAGGTGTAGCCGAGATGCAAATCCGAGACGCAAAGAACGCGCTCACGTTCGAGGTAAGCCGCCCGACGGTAATCCAGCCAGAGGCCAGGCGCGATCTCCAGGCGTTCTGCTTTGTTTATTTCTCTTCCAGTTTGCTCCACCACAAGTGATACAGTCGTTCCGTCATTTCGCGTGGGTCCTCCACAAGCAATGCTTCTTTAATCTTCGTTGCGAATAACGCAAATGATAATGGCGGCACCTGCTCAATTCGGCGGATGCGGACTTTGCCATGCATTTTTTCCAAAAACTGAACTGCGCCATCGAGATCGATATAAGTATGGACCGCGTCGCGCCGGGCCTCGCGCATCAGCACGTGATCGGGTTCGTGCTGTTGCAGTACGTTGTAAATCACCTCGCTGGACCATTGCAGCTTGCGGACTGATTTTTGTTCACCGAAAAAATTGCGGTAAACCATCATCCCTGTTTGGGCCGCGTTCCGGAAGTGATATTTGAGAAGAGCGGAACGGGAGAGTGCATCCTGTAAATCGGCTTCAAAGCCTTCAATCGCGAGCAACCCCGGCGCTTCCATTTCGGTAAAAACCTGTTCGGCGCGGACCGTAAGCACGAAGCCGTAATCATCGGGAGTGGCAATGGCATTGCCCCCTCGCAAACGGCTCAAGCGGATAGCAATCACTCGGGAAAGCGCTTCACTTGCCGCCCTACCAGCGAGACAATGAAAGAAAGAATGGCGTTGGCCGGGTTGGCGGAGCCAGTTCTGGCTCCGTTTATTCTTCCCCGGGCCAGTCGTTGATTCGAGATCTTCGGAAATTTCCTGATCCCAGAGCAATTCCTCAACCAGCAGAAAATCCGCGGTGGGAATTTCCGAAACTTCGGCCTGGGCGGAATACATTTTGGCAATGATCTCTGCATTGGTTTTGCCTGAGTCGAGACGTTCCGCGATCCATTGAATATGCTGAGCGGGAGATATCCCCTGCTCCTGCATGCGGGCGCGCAATTCACCGCGGAACGCGATGATTTCCTCGGCGACTTTATTGGTCAGCGGCATTTTGTTCGCGTTCCAGCGGGGTACCGTTGGCACCGCTCCATCGGCGCGAGCGACAAAGCACTCCATCATTCCGACGCGCTCCAGGCGAACGGGCCGTCCCGCGATGATGAACACATCGCCCGGCGTGAGCTGGCGAATAAAGGTTTCCTCAATGGAGCCAATCGTTCGGCCTTTGAGCTTCACCGCCACAACTCCTTCGTTCGGAATCACTCCGATGTTTTGAAGCAAGTCCCGCTGCACTGCCCCTGGACGGGTCTCGAATTCCTCGTCTGAAAGAAAAATTTTACCGAAGGTTTCGCTGTATTGTCGCTGAAGCGATTTACCGCCACCAGCGA
>JBQCGE010000330.1:0-13036 GCA_051955955.1 Verrucomicrobiota bacterium | reverse complement strand
GGAACACTTGAACGCGCACTCAGGCATAAGCGCGGACGAATTGCTGGAGCTATCCGTCCCGATTGCTCGCGATTTGAAGGATCGCATTCGCCAGGAGCGGCAAATCACTGCCACAATCGGTGTGGCCGCCAATAAATTTTTTGCCAAGCTCGCCAGTGACTACCAGAAGCCGGACGGTCTAACGGTGATTGCCGAGGAGGGAAAAGCAACATTTCTCCGTCCCCTGCCCGTTCGCCGAATCCATGGAGTCGGGAGCGCGACTGAAAAAATCCTGCACGGCGCTGGAATCTTCACCATTGCCGATGTGCAGGATTATCCAGGCAATCTTCGGGCATTAGTGGGAAGTTTCCATGAGCAACTCCGGCAATTTGCCTTCGGAATCGATGAACGTCCGCTGGAAGTTGGCGATGAAATAAAAAGCATCAGCAGCGAAGAAACTTTCACGCGGGACACGATGGATCGGCCTCAACTTCGGCGGTGCCTCTGGACCCAGGCAGAGGAGATTTCAACACGGTTGAAACGAAAACGACTTTTTGCACAAACAGTTCAGGTCAAAATTCGTTATCGCGATTTTAAAACGTTGACCCGCCAAATCACTGTCGAAGATCCCATCCAGGAATCCCAGGCGATTTACCGGCTGGGCTGCCATTTACTTGCCCGGGATCGCCTGGTTTCAAAACCTCTCCGGCTACTCGGCCTCGGTGTATCGGCTTTAAATGGTTCCGAGTCCGTACAATTACGGCTATTTTAAGCGGTTCGGCGCGGCGCGTTTCCCACGACTTGAATACAACCCACTCTGGAATTAGGTTCCCCATCGCAAATTCGCGTCTGAATTTAGAGGAGAAACAATGAGTGATGTAAAAACGGTATCCGTAGGAGCTGACGTTCCCAATTTCGAACTGGAGTATTACAACCCCGCTGAACGGGAATTTGGAAAAATTTCACTGGGGGAACTGAAGACGGATCGCAAATGGACGATTTTGGTTTTTTATCCTGCCGATTTTACCTTTGTTTGCCCGACTGAACTGGCCGACCTGGCTGAAAAGTATGAGGCTTTGAAGAAGCTCGGCGCAGAAGTCATTTCAGTTTCGACCGACACAAAATATTCTCACATGGCATGGCGCGACACGGAAAAGCTGCTGGCGAATGTGCATTACCTGATGGGTGCGGATTCCACTCGGAGCGTTAGCCAGCTCTTTGGGGTCTACGATCCCATCTCAGGATTAAGCCTGCGGGGAACTTTCATTATCAATCCGGATGGGGTCCTGGTCTCATCCGAAATTAATTATTACAACGTAGGCCGAAATGCGGATGAACTGCTTCGCAAACTGGAGGCGAATGTTTACCTGATGGCGCACCCGAATGAAGCCTGCCCGGCTAAATGGACCAAAGGCGGCAAAACGTTAACCCCGAACTCCGGAATGGTCGGGAAAGTTTACGAAGCGCTCCATGGCAAGTAATTTCAGCGATCTGCTCCGCAGCTTATAATTAATCGCACTTCGGAGAAGCCTCGATATTCGATGCTTTACCGGTGAATTGAATTGGGTATTGCAGTAGAGCGGAAAATTTTACTTCCGCTCTACAATTGACCTCTCCAAACTGGTCTATTTCCCAATTTTCAGCAACTCCGCCTCGGTCCAGGCTTCCTGGCGACCGGCCGTTTCCGCTCGGATTTTCTTCACAAAATCCGGAGCTATCGGTGAAGCAGTATGCCCCCATTCACGGCGGATATACGTGAGCAGGGAGGCAATGTCCTCATCCCCCAAAATATTGAGCGGCGGCATTTCCAATTCCCACGTTTTACCTTTCACGTTGATCTTACCGCGAATGCCATTCAACACGATGCGCGTGAGACGCTCCGGAGCCCCAATCACCCAATCCGAATCCACGAGCGGCGGAGCTAGTCCTTCGAGTCCTTGTCCGTTGAGTTGGTGGCATGCGCCGCAAATGACGGTGTATTGAGTTTTTCCTGCCTCAAACCGAGCCTTCTCCTGTTCTGTCAGCGGTGTAACTGCTTCTTCGTGATAACCCGCTTTGCCCGGCCAGACCAGAACTTCATCCAAAGCCGCGAGCTTCTTTTTCACTTCGGGATTGTTCACTTTGGCTAACTGCGCCAATGCAGCCGGTTCCGCGCCAAACCGGATCGGCTTGGCATGTGCGACGGTTTTGCTTTTCCCTCGCGGTGGAATCAATTTTTCAATTCCTTCCAACAGCGCAGTTTTTTGCCATTCCTGTGAAGCGTTCGCCGCAAAATCGAGCAACTGCCCAACTCGACTGCTTTCGCGGCTTTCGGCGATGCAATCCGCGAGCGTCCGAATCACGTAAGCGCGCGCGGAACTCTTCTCGTTCCAGGAGGACTGCGCGAGGAGTTGCTTAATGAACTTTTGCTCCCGCCCGGCAAGGCCAGTGATTGCGGCATCCCGGATTAATGCGTTATCCACATTTTCATCCAGC
Source organism: Verrucomicrobiota bacterium (assembly GCA_051955955.1). Lineage (GTDB taxonomy): Bacteria > Verrucomicrobiota > Verrucomicrobiia > Limisphaerales > SXQI01 > DASVNK01. The sequence goes on along the minus strand of JBQCGE010000330.1, from coordinate 10,582 downwards.
AGTTGCACCATCACCTGCTCAGCCTCGGGCGATTTCGATTCGCCGAGCGAAAACATCAACTGCAGCTTCGTATCTACGGAAGGATCCTTCGCCATCGCAAAAAGTGCCGCCTGGGTTTCATTTTTCCCTTCAACCTTCAAATAATTTTCACCCATGCGAACCGCCGTCGCGCGCACCTTGGAATCTGACGATTTGAGCCCTGCCTGGATGGTCGCGGGAGTCAGTTGATCAGTAGCATGCAAAACCCAGAATGCATGAAGTGCTGCGGGAAACTCCCCCGTTGCCGCAACTTCACGAAGCGCCTTTACCGCCCGGGTATCACGCTTTTCGATCAAAAGCCGCTGCGCAGTATCCCGCACCCAACCGTTCCGATCTGAGAGTTTCGCAACCAGTTCAGTCGAGCTGGCATCCTCCAGCTTCACAGGCGCAGTTTTCTTCGCGTTTTCAGGGACGATCCGGTAAATGCGTCCCAAGTTGATCGGCTTTTCAAGCCCGCGCGAGAGGTACTGATTTCGCAAATAAGTTGTAAGATAAATGCGGTGCTGCAGCAGTCCCTGGTACATATCCACCACATAGAGCGCCCCGTCTGGACCATTGCAGAGATTCACCGGGCGAAAGCGCTCGTCACTCGAAGTGAGAAACTCCGTTTTCGGGAATGCGTTCGTCGCGGTAATAAACCCGTTCTCTTCATGCAAAAATTCGCACCGGATTAAGTTTCCGGTGGGCTCACAAAGAAAAGCCGCTCCATAAAACTGGTCAGGGAACATTCCTCCCCGATAAATGACAGGACCACACGCTCCCGTGAAAGTCGCCAGGGTTCCGTCCGGTCGGAGCTGGCCTTTTTGATATCCGCGATTCACGCCTGGATTCACGCGGGATGGAAAAACCGCCATGCTTTTCTCAAACTGCACGTTATCGCCGAGTGGGTTTTTGAAATTTGGGTTGCGCAGCAAGTACTGGCTCGGCACAAGATCACCGCGTAACGGATCGCTGTTGGAATTGAAAAAAAGTCGACCGTAATCATCCTGCGAAATCCCCCATTGCCCCCTGAAAGTGGTCACATCCTTTTGCCAGTCCCCATCGAGGTTTCGATAACGCACCGTGTGGTTCGCGCTGTATATCCAATTATCCCGCGCCCAGAGCAATCCATTCGCGTTGTGTTCGGGATTTTTTTGATTGCCGTAATCGTTGCTGACTTCCTCCTTCTCCTCCGCCTTTCCATCGCCATCGGCATCACGGAAGAACCAGAGGTGCGGCGGCTCCGCAACCAGCAATCCACCGCGGACCAGCGCAATCGCACGCGGCATCACCAACCCATCGGCAAAAACGACACCCTTATCCATCACCCCGTCGCCGTTCGTATCTGTGAGCAGGCTCACTCGCCCGACCGGCTCCTCTTCATGCAAACCATCGACATTCCGCATGAACCCGCGCATTTCGAGCACGTACATACGCCCGTTCCCATCGAACTGGATTTGCACAGGCGACTGCACCATTGGATCGGATGCGACTACTTCAATCCTGAAGCCCGGCTGAATTTTAAAGCTCTTCAGCGCATCCTCTGGACTCAACGGCGGCGCTGGAGGCGCTTCTTTCGCTGCGGCTGGGATTGGTTGTTCTTCGCCCGCTTTATCCCCATTTTGCGCCTGTAAGTTCACAAGAGCACAAGTCGCGAATAGAAAAATCCAAAATTTCATGATGATCAGATGCAATGCAGTTGTGAAATGTTCATGCGGAAACCGCCAGAAGCAAAGCAAAAACCGTCGCGATGCGACATTGCTCTTGTGGGAAATTCGAGCACAGTCGCGGCACACACCGATCTTGTATGCTGTTAGTATCGCCTGTTTTAAGCGTCCCAATTATTTCCAGGGAGCTGGGCACCACAGTCTCTACTTTAATTCCTTCAGTTGAATATGCCGGTATTCCATCTGGCCGCGATCGCCTTCAAGTCCAATCGGACCACTCTCGGGAAGCTTCATCGCCGCTTCCAATACCTCGCCCTTGCAAGTGCAATGGGCGACGTTGTCTTTCACGTGCACTTCAATTTGGTTCCAGTCCTGCGGCTTGTAGCCCTTCAAATTTTTATAAGGACCCGCAATCCAATAATCACGGCATTGCAGTTGGGGATCACGAATGAAGATCCCGCTATCGGCATTCGGTGTCGCTCGGAATTGAAGCTTCAAAATAAAGTCAGTCGGAAACTTCCGCGTCGTCCACATCGCCTGTACGCGGCGCCCTTCCGGAGGGGTTTTTACCACGATCCGGCCATTGATTGCTTCATATCGCCCATCGCTGCTGGTCGTTTTCCCATCGAAATTATTGGTCCGAAATCCCCAGCCCGTCAGATCCTTACCATTGAAGAGGCTGATAAATCCGGACTCCGGCTGCCAGTTGTCGGGTTCAGTTTCAGTCAACCGAAGTGTCGCGAAAATCGGTTTCAATGCTGCTGCCCATTTCTCGTAACCTGCATGGTTAGGATGTAACAGATCGGGAAACTCCTCTGATTTTGCATCACCCTGCGCATTTGCAAAAAGAGGATAGGTTTCCAGGTAAGTCACGCGTCCGTCACCTTTTACAACATTGAAATAAAGTTCATTGATCTTTTTGATTTTGTCCGAAGGCCGTTTTTTCGAAGCACTGCTGGGAAAAACCTGGCACAAAATAATGGGCAACTCTTTGTCACTGTTCTCCAGTTTCTGAATGATCAGCTTCATGTTCGATGCGATCGTTTCCGGATCGGCACCTTCTTCCAAATCGTTTGTGCCAATCAGCAGCACGACTGCCCTGGGATGAAGTGAGAGCACATCTTCATCCATGCGAATCAATACTCCCCGAGTGGTATCCCCACTGATTCCCCGATTCGCCACTTTCAACCCCCGAAAATTTCCTCCCATATCGTCTCCCCAACCTTGAGTGATGGAATCACCCAGAAACACGACCGCGCCCTGATCCGCTTCCACCCGTTTCGCCCAACCGCTCCGTTTTGCTTCCCACAGTTTCTTGAACCAATCATAACGGCGGATCGGACCGGCTCCGGGCAGCCCTTCATCCGTTTTAGGTATTTCAAAATGCGCGCTGCTGGTTTGCTGGGCAGGCGTGGAAATGGGAAACCCGAGAAAAAGCGCACAGAGGAGCGACAAATGGAGCAATTTCATGCGGGGATGGTATTGAAAACCAGGGCTGAGGCAAGCTTCAGCATGAACCTATTTTTCCCCAATATGTTCCTCAATCGCCTGCAGGGAGAGATTCATATCCAGCAAAAAATAAATGAGCGAGACAATCAGCAGCACGAGCGATACTCCGAAAATGACCAGTGCCAACTCACGGACAGGCGCTTCAAACAAGGTTGCGAAGAAAAGCAGCAACACCATTACGCTCGCTCCGAGCACGCTTGCGACTGAGCAACTGATCGAAGTGCGCAGCAGGCGTGCCCGCCTCAAAAATATCCGGCTCTGGGAGGCGTGCCTCATATTCTGAGAAGCCGTTTCACTCAATTCCCGCAACCGATCCGTCACTCGCGCAAAACGGTTCGTCATCGAAAGGATCAGCAACCCCACTCCCGAAATTAATGCCACAGGCGAAATGCTCGCCTGCAAAATTCTTTGCAGATGCTCCGGAGATAAATTCATCGCCACGAAAACTATAATGGATGCGGCGGCAATGCGAGTGGGGGAAATCCGCGTGCAATCAGTCTGACGAGTGAAATAAGGTTTTCCCCGACTATCGCGCTTGCAGATTGCGAACTTACGTTAAGGCATGAGATACAGGCGTCTTTGGGTATCTTTGGCTATAGTCATTATAGGGTCTCTTGCCGTCCTCGGATATTATGGATGGGAAATTTACCAAACCGCACCTCCGGTTCCCAAAAGGGTCGTAACAACCGATGGAAAATTAGTTTTCACGGGAGAGGAAATCAAAGATGGGCAAAACGTGTGGCAGTCCATGGGCGGCCAGGAGGTGGGGAGTGTTTGGGGGCATGGGGCATATGTCGCGCCGGATTGGTCCGCGGACTGGCTGCATCGCGAATTGGTTTACATCCTGGATCGTTGGGCCATGCAGGAAAACGGCAAGGCTTACGAGGCGCTGGATGCTCCTACGCAGGCCGCGATGCGGGAGCGATTGAAGCAGGAAATCCGCAGGAACACCTATAATCCGACCACGGGCGACCTGATCATTTCACCCACTCGCGCAGCGGCAATTGGCGCCGTGGGACAACACTACAAAGGATTGTTCATGAACGCTCCGGAATTGGCCGGATTGCGTGATGCCTATGCCATTCCTGCCAACACAATCAAAGACCCACACCGCGCGGATCTCATGAATGCGTTCTTCTTCTGGGCCGCATGGGCCTGCGCCACGGAACGGCCTGGCAGCACCGTCACCTATACACAAAACTGGCCTTCGGAACCGCTCATCGACAATATTCCGACCGGTTCCATTATCGTCTGGTCGGTTATCAGTTTCGTTCTCCTGCTTGCGGGTGTCGGCGCCCTGGCCTGGTACTTTGCAGTGATGCGGGCAAAGGAAGGAGGCGAGCACACCGAACCACCCACCAGTGACCCGCTCATTGGTTTCTCTCCAACGCCCTCCATGCAGGCTACCCTGAAATATTTTTGGATTGTCACCCTCCTGGTGGTTGTGCAAATCGGCCTGGGCGCAGTTGCGGCCCATTATGGGGTGGAAGGCAGCGGCTTTTATGGAATTCCGCTGGCCGATTGGGTCCCCTACTCCGTTGCGCGCACCTGGCATACCCAGCTTGGCATTTTCTGGATTGCCACAGCATGGCTGGCAACCGGCCTCTATGTCGCTCCGGCAATTTCGGGTTATGAACCGCGCTTCCAACGTTTTGGCGTCAATTTCTTATTTATCGCGCTGCTCATTATTGTCTTTGGTTCGATGGCCGGTGAATTGATCGGAGCTCATCAAAAACTCGGTTTCACCGCCAATTTTTGGTTCGGGCACCAGGGCCTTGAGTATGTGGATCTCGGGAGATTTTGGCAGTTGTTCCTCTTTGTCGGACTATTTTTATGGCTCTTCCTGATGGGCCGGTCACTCTGGCCAGTCTTCAAACGACCTGGCGAAAACCGCCACCTGCTCGCTCTATTCTTCCTCGCATCAGCCGCAATCGCCGCATTTTATGCAGCCGGTTTGATGTGGGGACGCCAGACCAACCTCGCGATGATCGAGTACTGGCGCTGGTGGGTGGTGCATCTTTGGGTCGAAGGATTTTTTGAAGTCTTCGCCACTGTTGTCATTGCCTTCCTCTTCGTCCGAATGGGATTGCTTAAGGCTGATTCCGCCACGCGCGCGGTGCTCTTCTCAACGGTCATATTCCTTTCCGGCGGCATGATTGGAACCTTTCACCACCTTTATTTCAGCGGCACGCCAGTGGGGGTTCTGGCACTCGGCGCAACCTTCAGCGCGATGGAAGTCGTCCCGCTTGTGCTGATTGGATTCGAGGCTTACGAAAACCTCACCTTGACCCGCGCCCGTCCCTGGGTTTCTGCCTATAAATGGCCAATTTACTTTTTCGTCGCGGTGGCATTTTGGAACCTGGTGGGGGCTGGTTTGTTTGGATTCTTCATCAATCCGCCAATCGCCCTTTATTATATGCAAGGGCTGAACACCACGCCGGTCCATGGCCACACTGCGTTGTTTGGCGTTTACGGTATGCTTGGCATCGGCCTGATGCTCTTTTGCCTGCGCGGTCTCACCCCGAATAAGCCGTGGAAAACCGGCCTGCTGAGCTTCACCTTCTGGAGCATCAATATCGGACTTGCTTTAATGGTCCTCCTCAGTCTGTTGCCCGTCGGTCTCCTTCAGGCGGTCGCCAGCGTGGAGCATGGAATGTGGTATGCACGTTCCGCCGATTTCCTCCAGACCGGGCTTATGGATACGCTGCGCTGGCTGCGGGTGATTGGTGACACCATTTTTGCCTTGGGGGCTGTGACGCTTGGACTTTTCGTCATTGGCTTAAAGACCGGGTGGTCGCTCGAATCTGATCCTTCCTCGCATACCGCCACCCGCCTGACCCCTGCGCCAAAACCAGCGAAGTAAAACAAGCCAATCCCAAACGAATCAGCGAAGGCTCAGGTTAAGCCTGGAGTTGCTGAAATTCCCATTGCTAAGCACCCTTGGCTTCGTATCAATTCTTTATATGACCTCGCTGCAAGACGATGAACAAGCGATCCGGAAACTGGTGCAGAACTGGCTGGCTGCCAGTAAGAATGGGGATTTAAAAACCATCCTGAGTCTTATGTCAGACGATGTGGTCTTCATGGTGCCCGGGCGCGAACCGTTTGGGAAAGAGGAGTTCACCTCCAATAACGAGAGGATGAAAGGGGTTCGCATAGAAGGCGAAAGCAACATACAGGAAATCAAAGTTTTGGGAGATTGGGCGTGGATGCGGAACCAGCTCAAGGTCACCATCACCCCGCCCGGCGGAGAGTCTTCGGTTTATTCAGGTTATGTCCTGACAATATTGCAAAAACAATCGGCGGGTAATTGGGTCATCACACGAGATGCAAACCTTCTCACTCCTACGAGTTAAAACCAACCTGATAAAGCCAAAGGGTCAAGTGATCTGCTCTTTTTCCCGGCACTTCGGTCAAAGCACGAACGATCTCCACCCACCCCGAAATTCGCTCTTTTCGCATGCGCCATCCTGATTGTCCGCCTTGCATCTTTGGCGCAAAATTTTATTCTGTACGATCATGTTCCCCTGTTGGGTCGCCAGATTTGGATTAATTGCAACGGCAGCTCTCGTCGTCTTCCGCGCGAGCGCCGCTGATATTAAGCCGGACGGCGCGGCCATTTACGATTCGCTTTGCATCAAATGCCATGGAGACAAGGGCCAGGGCGTTAAGGAAGAAAACACGGATCCACTCGAAGGTGACTGGAGTTTGGAAAAATTGACCCGCTATATTGATCGCAAAATGCCCGATGACGATCCCAAAAAATGCGTCGGGCCCGATGCGGAAGCAGTCGCTCAATTTATTTACGATTCGTTTTATTCGAAAGAAGCCCGCCTCAGAAATCATCCAGTCCGAGTCGAGCTCGCCCATCTGACTAATCGCCAATATCTGAACAGCATGGCTGATTTATTTCGGCCATTTAATGGTGGGAGCGAATCCCGCAGCACAAACTCGGGACTCAAAGCGGTGTACTACAACTCCAAAAATTTCGACAAAGCAAAACAGATTACGGAGCGAATTGATCCCGAAATCGCCTTCGATTTCGGCGAGAAAGGCCCTGAAGGCACCACGACGAACGAATTCGCCGTTCACTGGCGAGGCTCGATTTTTCCTGAGGAAACCGGTGTTTATGAATTCACCGTGCGGACTGGCAATGGGATGCGCCTTTACGTAAATGACAATGAAGAACCACTGATCGATGCATGGGTCTCCACCGGGACGGTCCAGGAACACAAAGCCAGCATACGATTGCTCGGCGGACGTTCCTATCCCATCCGGCTCGATTGTTTTCGCTTTAAAGAAAAGACCAATGTCATTGATCTCCGCTGGAAAGCGCCGCATGGAGTGGATGAAGTTATCCCCGCACGCGTTCTCTCCCCGACCTGGAGCGCTTCCGTCTTTGTAATTAACACCGTTTTTCCGGCGGACGATAGCAGCATTGGCTACGAACGCGGCGTCGCCGTTTCCAAAGAGTGGGACGAAGCAGAAACGCATGCCGCGCTCGAAGCTGCCGCATACGCCACGAGAAATCTGGATCGCTTTTCCAAGAGCAAACCCACTGACCCGGATCGCAAAACAAAGGTCATGGCCTTTTGTGAGCGCTTTGTTTCAACCGCATTGAAAGCACCCCTGAAGGCGGAGGAAAAAGAAAAATACGTGACCCGCTGGTTCAATGATGAAACCTCGCTTGAGGAATCGGTCAAGCGAGTGGTCCTGCTCTCTCTCAAATCCCCCCGCTTCCTTTATCTGAACCTTCCTTTCGACAAACCCGAGTTCGCCACTGCTGAACACCTTTCCTACACCTTGTGGGATTCCCTACCGGATGATCAATTAATCAAAGCCGCGGAAAGCGGAAATCTCCGCGATCCAAAACAGGTTCAGGCCCAGGCCGAACGGATGATCAATGATAGCCGCGCGCATTCCAAAGTGCGCTATTTCCTCGAGCATTGGGTGCAGATGAATCGTGTCGAGGAAATTGCCAGGGATAAATCCGTGTTCCCAGACTTCAGCCCTGAACTCGCCGCTGACCTCCGCACGTCTCTCATGCTCTTCCTCGATGATGTGGCATGGAATGGCTCGTCGGATTACCGCCAACTGCTGCTTGGAAAGGAAATGTTTGTGAACGAGCGCATGGCAAAGTTTTACAATATTCCTTTTTCGGGAACTAATGGCTTTGAAAAAGTGACGCTGGAAGAAAAAGGGCGCGCTGGCATTTTGACGCACCCCTTTGTGCTCGCCGCATTTTCCTACCCGAAATTCAGCTCTCCCATTCACCGTGGTGTGTTCATTACCCGCAATATTGTTGGACGCGCCCTACGCCCGCCACCGAACGCGGTCGTTTTCAAGGATGCCGATTTTGATCCTGCGATGACGATGCGGGAAAAAGTTACTCGCCTCACCATTCCTGAATCCTGCCAAAGCTGCCATTCAGTCATCAATCCACTTGGGTTTACCCTGGAGCATTTCGATGCGGTCGGCCGCTGGCGGGAAATGGAAAATGGCAAACCTATCAATTCCAAAAGCACCTACATCCTGGATGATGGTGAAAAGGTGAATTTCGACAACGCTCGCGATTTGGCTGAGTTCGCGGCCAATACCGAAACAGGGCGAAAAGCATTTATCGAGCAAATGTTCCATCAACTAGTAAAACAACCCATTCCTGCCTACGGTTCGCAGACCCTGGAACAACTTGAATCCGCCTTTGCCCGCTCAAACTTCAGCATTCAGAAACTCGCCATTGAAATCGCAAAGCTCACTGCGCTGCACCAGGAAAGTTAAGCGGTTCAAGCATAAAAATCTGTTTGGACCTGAGCTTCCCGACTTGTATCGGAACTTTTATTGCTCGAACTTCTTTGACCTTCCACCCCGCCATTGGTAAATACACCCCGTTTAATGAAGAAACGTGCTACACCAAAGTACCGCCGCATCTTGATAAAATTAAGCGGCGAAGCTTTGGGCGATGAACAAGGATGTGGAATCAACCCCGAAGCCATTCATGACATGGCCCGCCAGATTCGCGAGGTTCGCGACCTGGGGGTGGGTGTCGTCATCGTGGTCGGCGGAGGGAATATTTTCCGGGGTTTGCAGGGCAGCGAAAAAGGAATTGAACGCGCCACAGCCGATTACATGGGAATGCTCGGCACCGTCATCAACGCGCTCGCGCTTCAGGATGCTTTGGAGAAACAAGGGGTGCCCACGCGCGTGCAAAGCGCCATCTCCCTCGCGCAGGTGGCTGAACCATTTATTCGTCGGCGCGCTGTCCGTCACCTGGAGAAAGGACGTGTGGTTATTTTCGGAGGCGGCACAGGCAACCCCTATTTCTCGACCGACACCACCGCTGCCCTTCGTGCGGCGGAAATTGGCGCTGATGTTATATTAAAGGCCACCAAGGTGGATGGAATTTACGACAGTGATCCAAAGAAAAATCCAAAAGCCCAGCGCTACGAGCAGATAACTTTCCTCGAAGCCCTGCAAAAACAGCTTAAGGTGATGGACTCGACCGCGTTCTCGCTCTGCCTGGATAATAAAATGCCCATCATCGTCTTTAATATGTTCGACGACAATAACCTCGCCCGCGTGGTTCAGGGTGAAAAAGTTGGCACTCTCGTTACAATTTAATTTATGGCACTCGACGATATTGTATTGGAAGCGGAAGAAAAAATGCTCAAGACCGAGGAGGTCGTGCAGAAGGAATTCTCCGGCGTTCGCACTGGCAAGGCCTCTCCCGGCCTGGTCGAGAATGTGCAAGTGGAAGTCTACGGCTCAATGATGCGAATTCGTGAACTCGCGGGCATTACCACGCCGGAACCCCGCGTGCTGATGATTCAACCCTGGGATGCCACCACCGTTCACCCCATCGAGAAAGCCATTCAAAAAGCAAACCTGGGCCTCAACCCGGCGGTTGATAAAAAGTTCATCCGGATCGTCCTGCCCGAATTGAGTACGGAACGCCGGAATGAATTTGTGAAGATCGTGAAGAAGATGGCCGAGGACGGGCGCGTTGCGATCCGCCATGTCCGCCGCGAAGCAATGGAAGCGCTCAAGAAGGCTGGCAAAGAAGGTGGCGTGACGGAGGATGAGATCGAAACGAGCGAGAAGGAAATTCAAAAATTAACCGATCAATACATCGCCAAAATCGACCAACACCTCGCCACCAAAGAAAAAGAAATCATGACGGTGTAACGGTCGAATCGACCCTGATTTGTAAAACGGAATAGTTTCATCAACGCTCTTTAACGAACTCAGAAGATCCGCTTTTTATTTCCTTGGAATTGCATTCGGGACTGTTACCCTGCATGTAGTCCATGAAAATAAAACCAATCAAAAGGTCTTTCTGTGCAAAGACGCCTAACAAAACCCAGGGTTTGCGGATCGCTTCCCTGGGTTTG
>JBQCGE010000329.1:0-7330 GCA_051955955.1 Verrucomicrobiota bacterium | reverse complement strand
GCACACCTTTAGTTTCGCAAATTACTTCGACCCAGAATGGATGGGCTTTCGGTCATTGCGCGTCATCAATGACGACATTGTCGCGGCTGGCATGGGTTTTGGGTCCCACCCGCACCGGGACATGGAAATCATCACTTACATCCTTGCGGGCCAATTGGAACATAAGGATTCAATGGGAAATGGCCGGGTGATTCGGACAGGCGAATTTCAATATATGGCTGCGGGAACCGGAGTCACTCATAGCGAGTTCAATCCATCCGATTCGGAACCGGTTCACCTCCTCCAGATCTGGATCATTCCGGATAAAAAGGGTCTGCCACCCAGCTACGCTGAACTGTCCGGGAGCGAAATGGCTTCGGGCGGATTGCATTTGATCTGCTCGAAACAGGGACGCGACCGTTCTTTCAAGATTAATCAGGATGCAGACATGTACTTTTTGAAACTCGCACCTGGCGAACGAAACGTAATTCACTCCTTTGCCTCAGGGCGGGCGGGCTGGCTCCACATCGCTGAGGGAAATGCCGTGGTGAATGATGAGGAATTAAAGGAAGGTGATGCGGCGATTCTGGAAAATGATCAATCCGTGACGATCCAGGCGAATACTCCTATACGGGCTCTATTGTTCGATCTCGCGTAAATGGGTTGAGAGTTCACCCGCATAGAGTTGCAAGAATAGGAGTTCAGCTCCTACAGTCTGAGCTTGTGGAAGAATTCCCCTTCTTTTGCTTTGCATTCGGAAGGTAATTCGGTAAGGGAAGTTTCGTGTATTTGGAATATTACGGCCTGAGCGAGCCACCGTTTGATATTACGCCAAATCCGCGCTTTTTGTTTTTCAGCCCCAAGCACCGTGAAGCATACAACCATCTGCTCTACGGCATTCGGGAGCGAAAGGGGTTCGTACAATTAACCGGGGAAGTGGGAGCGGGGAAAACGACTATTTGCCGCTCCATGCTGGAGAAACTCGGTCCCGATTACGAAACCGCCCTGATCCTGAATCCCGTGCTGGATGCAGACGGATTAATCAAGGCAATCGCAATGGAGTTCGGTCTCAATGTCAAAGGACTGAACCTGGACCGTCTTGAAACGCTCGCCATGCTCAATGAATTCCTGCTCAGCCTGGTTGAGAAGAAAAAGGATGCGGTATTGATCATTGATGAAGCACAGGACATGTCCGACGAAATGCTGGAGCAAGTTCGGCTCCTCTCCAACTTGGAGACTTATGACCGGAAGCTGTTGCAAATCGTCCTGATGGGTCAACCGGAATTGAGGGACCGGATCAACAAGCACAATCTTCGCCAGTTAAGGCAGCGCATAACTGTCCGATATCATCTAAAGGCGCTGCAATTTGGGGAAATTGGGCGGTACGTCCAGCATCGGCTGGCAGTTTCAGGCTCGAAAGGGCCGCCCTATTTTACGACGCCGGCGCTTTGGCGCGTTTATCGCTATAGCAAGGGAATTCCCAGGCTTGTGAATGCCTTGTGTGATAAATGCCTGCTCGCGGGCTATGTGCAGCATCGCGAGACGATTGATTATCAATTGGTTGGCCGCGCGATTCGTGAATTGGAAGGAAAAATAGGTTTATGAGTTTGATCAACGATGCCCTGAAAAAGGCAAGCAAACCGGGTGAATCCCCCACTCCCCCCGCTGCTTCCATAATGGAACCGGCCGAAACACCACAGCCTGATCACGGCAGATTGCTGCTCAGCGTTTTCGTGCTCATCGGGGTCGTTTTGGTCGCGGGCACATTTTTTTATTGGCAAGGAAAGAAAGCCGATTCCCACTCCAAAACTGCGCAAGCCGCCCAAAGTGCCGCGCCGAAACAGGAGCGCAGCGCCGCTGCCGATCATTTTATCAAGCCGCTGGAACAGGCGAAAGCAGTAGCGGATAAGGTCAGCAACGAAAATCGCGACGGCGAAGCGGTGTTTGATTCATTCTCCGCGCCAGCGAATCATTCAACCGGCAGAGTTTCAACTGCTTCAGTTTCTCCAACCTTTGCAAATAGTTCGAATACAGTTGGAACGAAACCAACGGTAAAAACCGTCGCGAACGTCTCAAAAGCTCCAACGCCTGCAGCAATGGCACCACAATCAAAACCGATCGTTTCTTTTCAAAAGGCAGTTTCAACCCCAGTGGCTGCACATTCCAGTTCGAACGATTTCCCAGAGTTAAGCCTTAACGCCATCTACTATCGACTGCGCGGTCCGTCAGTCGTGATTAACGGCAAAACACTTCGCATCGGCGAGAGCATCGACGGAGCCAGGGTGACTGATATTCAACGGATGTCGGTTGAGCTTGAGTTCAACGGCCAGAAAAAAGCGCTCGCCCTTCATTAGCCTCCCGGGTTTGAATTGCCCGGATGAGTTCATGGATCGCTAAGTTGCGGGGCAACTCGATGGCGGCGCGCGTGGCGCCCTTCTTCATTTTTGCCGCGCTGACCACATCCCAAACGCTGTTCGGTGAAGCCGGAAGATATTGGATTTACATTGCCAAGAGCTTCGTCGGCGCGTGGCTTTTGTGGGTTGTTTGGCCAGTGGTGCCGGAGATGCGCTGGAAAGTTTCCTGGGAAGCTGTTGTTGTGGGTCTTCTTGTCCTTGTCCTGTGGGTCGGAATTGACCCTTTTTATCCCAAATATCCCAAGGAACCTAAACCGTGGAACCCAAACACACTTTACGGTGAGGGTTCTGCGCTCGCGTGGATCCTGGTAGTGGGGCGAATTCTGGGCAGTTCAATCGTTGTGCCGCCGATGGAGGAAATGTTCTACCGTTCGTTTGTTTACCGTTACATCATCAATCCAAAGTTCGATGAGGTGCCGTTGAATCGATTTCATCCGTTGTCATTTGTGATCACTTCGGTGGTGTTTGGAATGGTGCATCGGGAATGGCTGGCGGGAATCCTGTGCGGGCTCGCATACCAATGGCTTGTGGTAAGGAAAGGTCGCCTGGGCGATGCGATGACGGCTCATGCGATTACGAACTTCGGGCTCGGCGTTTGGATCGTGTATAAAGGAGCATGGCACTTTTGGTGAACCATCCGCCTTGTGTTCTGTATGAAGATGCCCATTTGCTGGTGGTGAATAAACCTGCGGGGCTCAACACCCATTCACCTGCGCCGACTGCGGGTGAAGGGATTTATGAATGGCTGAAGTGCCGTGAAGAACGTTGGGGGCGGCTGGCGATAATTCATCGGCTGGACAAGGCGACTTCCGGCGTGATGGTCTTTGGAAAAACGGCGGAGGCAAACCGTTCTTTAACCGAACAATTTACAAATCGCACCGTTCATAAACGGTACTGGCTGCTGGCAAAAAGTGTCCCGGCGCAGAAGCAGTTCACGGTTCGATCACACTTAAGGCGAAGCGGCGAGAGGTATATCAGTTCCAGCTCTGGTGAATTTGCCGAGACGGAGTTCTCGTATCTTCGCAAAGAAGGAGAGTTCCACCTGATTGAGGCAATGCCTCGGACCGGACGAACGCACCAGATCCGAGTTCATGCTGAGGAAGCAGGCATCCCGATTGTTGGAGACACGCTTTACGGCGGGGTGAAGTTTCAACGGGTCTGTTTGCATGCGCGGGAGCTGGCTTTCAAGCATCCGGAAACCGGGCGCGAGGTGGTGTATACGGCGGAACCGGATTTCCTGAAGCCGCGATGGCTGGGTTTGCGTGAGGCGGTGATTGAACCGGAGCTGACGAATGCTTATCGGGTTGTGCATGGGGAAGCGGATGGCTGGCCGGGGTTGTACGTCGAACGTTGGGGGGAGTTTATCCTCTGCGAGAGCACAGGGCCGCTTAAGGACGATGAGTTGGACTTTGTCGAGGCGGTTGCGGAGAAGCTGGGTTGCGTGGGTGCTTACCACAAAGTACTCGATCGGCAGGTGCGCAGGAGCGATGTGGAATCGGCCAGCCCGAAGCGGCTCTTTGGGAAGGAAGCGCCGGAAACCTTCGAAGTGAAGGAGAATGGGGTTCGATACGTGATCAGCTTCGGCCGGGGGTATTCGGTGGGACTTTTTTTGGACCAGCGCGATAATCGGCGGCGGTGGTTGGCGGGGCACGTTGGCCCCAACTTCCAACTGTGGGAAGGAAAGCTTGCCGGGCGGGAAATCCTGAATGCGTTTGCCTACACTTGCGGTTTCTCGGTCTGTGCCGGGTTGGCGGGAGCGAGGACGACCAGCCTCGATCTCTCGCGGAAGTACCTGGATTGGGGACGCCGGAACTTTGAGGCGAATGGGATGAACGCGGCAGACCATGACTTTATCTACGGCGATGTATTCGACTGGTTGAAGCGACTGGCGAAGAAAGGCCGCAAGTTTGACGGCATCATTCTCGATCCCCCCACATTTTCGCAGAGCAAGGTTGGAACTTTCCGCGCGGAGAAGGATTATTCAAAGCTCGTGACGGAAACGCTGCCGCTCTTGAAGCCGGACGGGATTCTATTCCTCTCGACCAATGCGGCACGATTTGGTGCTGAGGAGTTCGTGGCTTCAACGCGGGCTGTCATTCAGCCGGGTCGAATTCTTCAGGAGCATTACTTTCCGCAACCGATTGATTTCCCGGTTTCGAAAGGGGAACCGGCTTACTTGAAGACGGTGTGGTATCGAGTGGGCGGGTCCTGAAGCTCAGGTAATATGGATTGAGGCGTAACCCTCCCCTCCCCAGCCCACCCCCGCCACCAGGGTGGAGGGGAGGGAGGAAGGTCGCGCATTTGTATTGATATTCGTGTTGTTCCATCTTCGGCTGTCGTTGCTGGATGAGTGCAGAGTCGAGCGGGGTGTCCGAGCGGGAGAAGGGAGGGGCGCGCTCTCCCCGGAGTGATGGCTTGTGGTTGACTTGCAATCGGGGGCGGCGAGATTGGCAGTTTGGAGCCGATTCAACAGTTTGATGAAATTTTTGCGCGCGAAACGCCTGTGCTGGCTCTCGCGCCTATGCAGGATGTGACGGACTTGCCGTTCTGGAACCTGATGGCGAAGTACGGCGGGCCTGATCTTTACTTCACGGAGTATTTCCGCGTTCACACGACTTCGCACCTTGAGAAACCAATTCTCCGATCGATTACAGACAACGTTACCGGTCGCCCGTCTTTGGCGCAGATGATTGGGAATGACATTCCGTCGCTGGTGCGGTCGGCGAAGGAATTGCAGCATTACCCGATCGCTGGTGTGGACTTGAATCTTGGGTGTCCTGCGCCGGTGGTTTACCGGAAGTGCGCGGGGGGCGGATTGTTGCGGGACCCGGCCCGGGTGAGCGGAATTATCGAGGCGCTGCGGGAAGCAGTGCAGGTAAAGTTCACGATCAAAACGCGGATTGGGTTTGATCATGCGGAGAATTTTTCGGAGTTGCTTCAACGATTCGATGGGGCATCGCCCGACCTGGTGACGGTTCATGCGCGAACGGTGCACGAAATGTATCGACCGCGAGTGCATTATGAGTATGTGCGTGAGGCGGTCGAGCGGTTGCGCTGTCCGGTGCTGGCAAACGGGAATGTGGATTGCGTGGTTTCGGCGAGGATGGCGCTTGAACAGACGGGCGCACGCGGGTTGATGATCGGCCGCGGCGGTATTCGGAATCCGTGGATTTTCCAACAAATTCGGCAGAGTTTTGCCGGGCAGGAAGTTTTTGTTCCGAAGGGGCGCGATGTGTTGAATTACGTCCGCGAGTTGTACGAAGCGGTGAAACCGCCGGTTCTGCGGGAGAACGCGATGGTTCAGAAGATGAAAAAGTACATGAACTACCTGGCGGTGGGAGTCGATCCGGCTGGGCAGTTTTTGCACGAGATCCGACGGGTCACCACGGAAAAGGAGTTCTTCAGCGTGTGCGAACGGTTTTTGGATCATGGAGACGAGATGTTTATGGAACCGGCTTTTCATCCGAAGGTGGAGGGGGTGGATGGTGCGTGCCCTGTGGATGCAGCGGGGGCAGTGGATGCCGAAACCGAGTTGGGGTGATTTGGACGGCAGGGAATTCCGAAGAAGTTTTGGTGGAATGTGCGGAATTGCGCGGGTTTTGAGTGGAATTTGTGGAATGCGGCTGGAATGAGAGAAACGCAACCACGGAATACCCGGAACACACGGAAGTAAGGCAAATGGGGAGAGTAGGGCCGAGGGGAACAGACCCATACCGGATGAAGATGCCTCCCCTCCCTGCCCTTCCCTCCGTTTGGGCGGAGTGAAGGGAATGGCGAATGCGCGGAACGGATGGGGTGCGTTGCTGGAATTGAACGGTACGGATATCGGAATTCCGGAAATTTTTGGTGGAATGTGCGGAATTGCGCGGGTTTTGAGTGGAATTTGTGGAATGCGGCTGGAATGAGAGAAACGGAACCACGGAATACCCGGAACACACGGAAGTAAGGCAAATCGGGAGAGTGGGGCCGGGTGGAACTGAGCCGTATCGGATGAAGATGCCTCCCCTCCGCTCGGGCGGAGTGGAGGGAATGAGGAATGCGCGGAACGGATTGGGTGCGTGGCTGGAATTGGATGGGACGGATAACGGAATTCGGGAAAATTTTTGGTGGAATGTGCGGAATTGCGCGGTTTTTTGAGTGGAATTTGTGGAATGCGGCTGGAATGAGAGGAACGGAACCACGGAATACCCGGAACACACGGAAGTAAGACGAATGGAGAGTGGGGCCGGGTGGAACTGAGCCGTACCGGATGAAGATGCCTCCCCTCCCTGGCCCTCCCCTCCGCTCGGGCGGAGTGGAGGGAATGGGGAATGCGCGGAGTGACCCGATGGCGTCACGGTATGAGGGGGAGTGGGGAATGCGTGAGCCAGATCGGAGGGGACGGTGTAAGGTGTTGGTACGGTGATATTCATGTTTTCCTTTCTGGCGGCGAATATCACAAAGAAAGCACCGTATCGATTCAAACGTAAGGCAACATGGGTTATGCTGACTTACGTTTGAAACGTCTTTGCAGAGTTTCGCTACCTATTCGTTGCGATTTTGGTTATACAAATCGCATTGGAGCAGAGTGCAGACGAAAGTGGCTTTTGTCAACTATAGGAGTATTCTCGGTCGGGGTAGGTTGAGGTGATTGGGGGGGATTTACTTCGGAGCAAAGGGTCATTTAGTAGAACAGAGCCGGGACGGCTCTGCCACCTTCAAGCGCACCCAGTTCCGTATTATTAATTACGGCGGCGGAGCAGCAAAGCACCAGCACCGAGAAGACCGAGAGCTATGGTGGAGGGTTCTGGTACAAATATCCCGGGGAGAACGGTGTACTCCATAGGCAAGGACCCGCCCCCAACTTTGTTGACAAATACTGCGGATTGACCAGTAGCTCCTCCCGCAATTCGCGCGGTATCAAAACTTGCATAACTGACATCCCAAACTTGATAAAC